>CALFBW010000430.1 GCA_937951415.1 uncultured Chitinophagales bacterium
GATGGACTATCTCCGCCAAGCTGAAAGTATCTAAATCAATGTCTAAATCATCACCTGTGTATCGATCAACGACAATCTTGCCACCGGAAAACTCGTAACTCTTAATGGGAATTTTCTCATAGATACTCTCCTGCCCGTTCAAGAGGCGTCCCAAAAACCAAGTTTGCTTCAATTCCTGATCCTTGCGACGCTTCAGCATCATTACTGAAAAACCGGGTTCTTCCGTTCTAATTTCCAGAATTTGATCGTTAGCATTTGGCGTACTATCGGGCGCCAGAGCGTAGGCAAAAACAGCCAAAAAAATGGAAATAAATATGATAAACATTCCAAAAATGGCAGACTTATTCCGCTTCAATCGCCCCCATGCTTTTTGATTGGGCGAAAGATAATTGGTCTCCTGATTTTTGCCTTGTTTGTCCATTCTATCCAAGCTTCCTACCCTTCCAAGTGTAGGTACTAAAGTTAGCCAATATTCCCGCCCAAACTATGTAAACAATATGCAGAGGCTGAGCCGCTAAAAATAGCCATAATAAATTTCTGCGTTGGAAGTAAGTACATGCCGTAGAAAGCAATAAAAAATCGGATAGCATTTTACAACCAAAAGCAATCAAAAAGGCTCCTAATACGACAGACCAGAAAAAGGAAGCAATAAATAAGGCCAACAAATAAATGTTGAAACCAAACACGAAAATGGCTACCGCCAACATCTTAACATTCTTACTGGCTTGTGTCTTTGAACCCCAGCGAATTCTTTGTTGCAAAAAGCTTGTCCAGGATCGAGCTGCCAAAGTCTTCACCGTAGCCGATGAACTCTTTAAAAATCCCACTTGCTCCGGCGAAACTTTCATGGCTTTCTCCATCAAAAAGACGTCGTCACCAGAAGCAAAACTCTCGTTGCCGGCAAAGCCACCAAGCTCATGAAAAAATGATTTTTCGTAAATGAAATTTGCTCCATTGGCAAAGCTCCCCCAGCCACTTTTCAAACTGGCTGCTCCAATAAGTATCATTCCCGAAAAATCCAAGGCCTGAAAGCGTTCCAAAAAGGAACTTTCTCGATGGAAAACCACAGGCGCTGCAATCATTCTCCAGTCCATTTCCTCATAGCAAGCCGCAATCGTTTTCAACCAATCTTCATGATATTCGCAATCTGCATCACTGGTAACAATTAGTTTATTAACAGCTGTGGATATCCCTGTTGATAAGGCTGCTTTCTTACCAAGAAACCCAGCTTCCGATTCAATAAGCTTGACTCTTTTATCCCTGTAGTTTAAAATCTTTGCGGCAGTGTCATCGGTCGAATGGTCATTTATTACTAAAAGCTCAAAATTCCCGTAAGATTGCGCCAAAATGGATTCAATACAGCTCGAAATACAATCGCTTTCATTTCTTGCTGGAATCAAGACGGAAATTTTCGTTTGTGGATTCGCTTTATCTGACAAATAAAAAGAAGGAATTGACTGCCAAGCCTTGCAGTAGAACAACATGATCATTGCATAAATAAGCCCTAGAAAACAGCTGATCATTAAAACCATTCTGCCTCATTTTCTAAGAACCCATTGAGCAACTCGTCTACAATCATATGATCTGTTTGCAAATAGTCCAGTTTCACTAAGACGTTATTTTTTGCCCATGCCACTGCTTCTGTCGCAGGCACCACCCTGTCCTGTTCCCCCCAAACTAAATGCACGGGAATCTTGGAGCTGTTGATCTTCTTATCGATATCATTTTGCCCAAGACTGAAATGACGCAAGGATCTCCACAATAATAGCATTTCTTTTCGCTGCTTTTTTGTCGCCATCCACCGTTTAGCAAAACGCTCGGAATAACTATCTAGCAAGTGAAAAGCGCACAAGCATTTAATCATAAAAAAGAAAAAGCGATCGCTGTAGATAATGGCACTACTTAAGTACCAGGAAATATCATCAAAAGGACTCGCTTTTCGATAAAAAGGTAAGTTAATGCCATCTGCGGCCAACAATACTAAACGACTAATCCTTTTAGCAAAAACGGGCAATGCGCTCAAAGCATATTTTCCTCCCATGCTGTAAGCCCAAATTTCAAAACTAGTAACAGCTTCTTGAGCTTGCCAATCTTGCAAAACTTGCGTCCACTTCTCCAAATCGAAAGGCAGCTCGCACTTCCAAATAGTTGAACCGTGAAAGGGTAAATCAAATGCATGCACCGTGTACCGTTCCATCAATACCGGCACTTTGAGAAAAAGCGATCCATTGTCACCAAAGCCATGTAAAGCCAAAATGTGATTTGGACCAGATCCCATGACTAAGTAATGGAAACTCGCATAATCGTAATGAAGATATTTGGAGACACTTTCCAAGCTACAAAGGTCGTGAATGTAAGCGTAAGACTTTACATTTAATCACAAATGAAACTGATTCTCCTAGCGCGACCATCTGAAGACTTTTTTCAAAAATATCAAGAATTGCGCGCGCAAATTACCGGCGACGGCATACGATGGTTGGCACAAGAAGAGCTGCACATGAGCATCTGCACAATAGCTGACATTCCATATGAAGCCTTTGAAAATCTCATTCAATTAATCAAATTTGATTGTCAACAATTCCAAGCCATAACTTTACAGTTCTACGCACTTCAGCTTAAACCACAAAACAGGAATGCAAGAATGCTATGGGCGCGGTATTTAGTAAATCCAGCCTTTGAAAGTTTGACACTTCATTTCCGCAAACGGTTTAAGCAACTTCATTACACTACTAATAAGCACGCACCACAAGCCCATATCACTTTAGCGAGATTCTCGCCTGAACATGCTCCAGTTATAAAAGCAACTTTGGCCAAGAAATCATTTCCCTTTAGTCTTTCCAATCTAGCTCTCTACCAAACTGAAAAAATTGCTGAAAAGACGCACTATCATCCTGTCCATTCCTTCAAACTTGGCTAGCTTATCCACCATGTGTATAACTTATGTGGATAAGTATTCAAATTTTCGCCAAAATCAGATTATGAGGCACTCTTGATCAAAAAGGAATTGTTCTATGAACGTGTACTTATCCACCAAATGTGGAAAAGCTTGTGAATAACAACATAAATCATTGAAAATCAATGCACAAAATTAACTGTCTCATTTGTGGTCAAAATTTGCCGAAGAAATCGTTCAAACTCTTTAGACAGAAGTTTGATTGTCGCCGATTTGTTTGTTTTACTTTGTCCACACTACTTATTTATAATTAAAAGATTTTATAAAAATTTCAGAGTCTTTATTAGGGGTGTGGATTTGTGGATTAAAAAGAAGTAAAAAGGAGATGGATTCTCAGAATCACGAAATTGCTATAGCTTATCCACAGATTTCCCACAACTTAATACTTTGATTAATAGTGCTTTGCATAGTTTTAAACATTAGAGTGAAAAGAAACGAACAGAACAAGTAATTGAAATTGCTGACCTTATAAAGTACTTTTCTCTGTTGATTTCTGTGGATTATAAGTGGGGAAAAATAAGGTAATCAACACCAACTTTTTACCCTCGAAGAAGTACGCACTTGTTAGGAACTTATACACCATTTGTTGCTGTTGAGTGTTAATATTAGTTTCTTGCTAATCAGATGTTTATAAAATGTTATGGGGTTTATAATAGGAGAAAGACAAAGAAAGAGAGCTGGAATAGAGTCTACACAAAGTAGAAATTGAATAGTCTATTTATAGCTTAACTTGTTGATTATTAACTTTTTGACTTAAATGTAAATAATACAAAAAGATAGGAGGTGAAGAAAGCCTCTGAGCGTGCCATATTTGCTTCAAGTATCAAGAAAAGCTCAAAAAGGAGAAAAAGGGAAAACGACTGCTGCGATGGTGTTTATCGCAATAAAAAAAGCAGCGCCCAAAATAGAGCGCTGCTTAAGATTTCAAAGCTTGTTTGTAGTTAGTTGCTAAGCCTCCAATATTTCAAAAGTCATTCTTACATCTTCTCTTGGGCGATCAGAACGATCTTTGGGCATATTGGCGATAGTAGAAACGACATCTAGTCCTTCTAGCACCTCTCCAAAGACTGTATAATCTTGATCGAGGAAAGAGGTTCCTCCGACTTCTGTGTAGGTTTTGATCTGTTCTTCGGTGTAGCCTTTGTTTTGCAATAGGGCTTCACTTTCAATTTGACCATCCACTATATAGAATTGGCAATTACTAGAAGCTTTTTGCGAGTTGCCATCTCTCGCTGCTGCTAAAGCTCCTCGTTTGTGATACAAATGTGAGTGAAACTCAGCAGGGATGCGGTAATCCTTTCCTTGATCATCGGTCAGTGTTCCCATACCTAGACGAGCACCAGCATCGGGCTTCTTAGATTCGGGATCTCCTCCCTGAATCATAAATCCTGAAATGACTCTATGGAAAAGTGTCTCTTGAATATCTCCTGATTCAATGTTTTTCAAGAAGTTGTCACGATGCAGCGGAGTCTCGTTGTAGAGTTTGATCTTAATGTTTCCTTGCGTCGTCTTAATTAGTATAATAGGTTCCATTGGGCTATTGTTTTATCCTACAATATTAGCACAGCTACTAGAATCAAGCACAAAAAAAGCGGCACAAGGCCGCTTTTATCTTTTTGAAATTGATCAGTAAAATCTAATAGCTGAGCAATTGACTGTGAATCTCCTCAAGGCTCATTGCCTCGAATTCGATTGGAATAACGAGATCAGCACTGACGGTGATCGGAACAAAATCAGCTTCGTATTCATCGCCAGACTTAGAAACCGTAAAAGCAACTACTGATTCTCCTACTGGTATCGAGTACGAGCCGTTCGCCACGAAGCGGTGAGTGCTTTCATCAAAAGAGCTTAATCGGCAAACTGAATGTATGTCGGTAAAGATTAGGAATGCTGCGGTATTCTCGTTTGTATAGCCCTCTCCCACTTCGAGCGATAAGCTCGTCAAATTTTCTTCACCCATGAAATAGTCACAGTTGATCCATCCTAATCGAGTTTCTGGGAACTCAAAAGCTAAGCCCCAAGTACCAGCAGTAGAGTCTTGCGCTTCGGTAAGTTGAACCTGCGCATTTGGATCAATAGTCCAATCAACTGTACCGTCGGGCATTTCTTCTCCATAAAATTTTGTCATTTCCCAAGGGTTTTCGTAGTTGGTCACAGCTGGTACACGAACCATCATGCTTTCTCCCGGAATGATCTCTAGTTCTTCTCCATTTTGATAAGCCATTATGTAAAGCTCTCCTCCAGAAATAAGAATTGCACCGTTAGAAGTAGTGGGTTTGTTGGAACGAACCATTTCATCTTTATAGAATATTTCAATTAACTCGATGTCAACCATCCCCGATACAGGAACTCCCTCTGTAGTTTGAAAAATCGAAGAAGGAATATTTAGCAAGGTTCCTTTATTTCCGTAAACGATATTTATGGTATTGCTATTAATTAAACTGCTTTGCTTGCCTACTTGAGAATCTGCGAAGAAATCATTTATATTTCCAAGAATTTCTTCTGGCTCTTCTTCTGCCTCTACTATAAATGTAGAGCTTTCATGCGTAACCACTTCATCCCCTGGAATGATTTCGTCTATGTCTTTCCGGCAAGAATTGGACAATAATCCAATTATTAAAAAGAAGGTAAATATTCTAAAGAATTTCATAATATGCTTCGTTGTTTTCCCAGTTTACGGGACTACATGATTGACCCAGCAAACTGGTATATCGCTGCTTAATCTGAATAAATAAAAAGGAAAATGAATTTAGAAGTGATATCTCAAACCCGTAGATAATCCTGTCATCAAATATTTTTGTTGAACTGGATTTGTATCGCTATTAAAGTCTTGTAGATAGTATCTAAATGTAGGTTCAAGCAAGAAGCTACAGCGGTTGGTAAAACGGTAAGCAAGCCCAAAACTACCAATAACACCGAGTCCTAATTGCGTCTTAAATAATTGATCTTGTGTAGGATCTAAGATATTGCGAGGCTCATTGTTTTGGTAGGACAATATTTTTCCGCGCTGGTGAAAACTCAAATTTATTAGCGCACCTACATTGAAGCTTAGACTTAATCTGCGACGATTAAATTCGTATCCAACGATTAATGGAATATCTACCATTTTGTATTTGTTGTAAGCGCGCACGTGTCGAATATCTTGCTGTGTAGTGGTAATAGTATCGAATTTCACCTCTTCTAAAACACCTGTTACTGAGTTGTAAATGGAGTCAATAGTAATATCTACAGTTGTTTGAGTGCCTTGAATTTCTTCCCAATCGAAGGTTTCTTGAATTTGAGAAAAGTACAAGCCTGTTCGCAAGGCAATACCATTTTTGAATTTATTAGAAATTCTAAAACCACTGTGAAAGGCAATTTCAAAAGACTCTGAATTTTCACGCCCTACGACAAAATTTTGTAGTTCTGTGTCTTCCGTTGAGAGTGTTCTAATAGCATATTCAGGAGCAAAAACTACATCAAAGGAAACATTTGAATTATCTACGTTTCCATTGAAGTTTACGCAACCAACATCCACTTTCTTTGGTTCCGCCAAAGGCGCAAACTGACTATTTTCGAGTGAACTAGCTGCGATAAAATCCAAGGCTTTTAGCTCGTGATTTTTTATAGATCGTTCAGCAATAATTTGCTCTCTACTTATATCCCAAGTTTTGCTAGAATATTCAAAACCCTCTGTGATGATTCCACCCGCTGCAATAGAATTTTCAAGATTTGCATCGCTCTCAAAGTTCATAGCTTTGATTTCATTCATAGCAGAACCACTAGAAGCATTCATCGAAAAATCCTCTTTTATTTCTGCTGTATTAGCAGTAGCTAAAAATGCAGAGCTTCGTTCGCTTTTATTGCTTAAAACAGTTTCGGTGCGAGCCTTTTGAATTTTAAATTGTTCATCATTATTAGGGAGCTCATTCAAAAGTGTGCGACTGCTTTCTTTGCTTTCTTCACTCCAAGACTCGTCCTCACTTGCTCTTAGAATTTCTTCAGAATCGGCATTTATTGCTAAAGCATCAGTTGCTTTATTTTTTAAAGATGGTACTTCCGCCTTATTGGTTTGTGTAACCGTTTTATTAGTAGCCAACATATCGAGGTGAGAATAGGCCGTGTACGATATTAAGCCAATCAAAGCAGCTAAGGATAGGTACAACCAAAAAACGGAAATGGGTTTATTATTCGGATCTGGCTTTCTTGCTTCCTGAATTTTCCGAAACATCCCAGGGGGTGGTTCCGAAGCATAATTCTGCAATCGTCCTTTTATTACATTATCGAAAGAATCCAAAGAACTCATATTCTAATCTTTAAGCTCTGCAAAATTCTCGATTGCAACATTTTCCGAGCTTTTACAAGCTGAGAACGTGAGGTGCTTTCTGCGATCTTGAGGGCTTCTCCAATTTCTTGATGCGAGAAGCCTTCTAAAACATAAAGGTTAAAAACGACTCGGTAGCCATCAGGTAAGTTGGCAATCAAATTCATGATTTCCTCTTCCCCTAGTGCTGATATTGCCTCTGGAGCTACCGTTGCCGTTTGGTAATCTTCAAAACCTATTTGTTCTTTCTGAAAGCTGCTTTTTCGATAATGCTTGAGAGCAGTATTTACCATTATTCTTCTGATCCATCCTTCGAAAGAACCTTTGAAACTGAATTGTTCTAAGTTGTCAAAGACTTTGACAAAACCGTCTTGCATCATGTCTTCTGCCTCCATATGGTGGCGAGCATAACGTCTACAAACGGTGAACATCTTGGGTGCATAGCGCTCGAAGAGCGTTTTCTGACACGCAGGATCTTCCCGTAAACAACCTTTTATGATTTCAATATCTTTCAAAGACGAATCTTCTGACTAAACTGATGCAAAATACGACCCAAACGCTGCTTTATTATCGAGTATACTTCACCACTGAACGAATAAAGGGAACTCCCTTAGTATGAGAGTGACTAGAAATTAAGCCAATTTGGCTTCAGTTGGGATTCTTTTGGGCTAAAATGCCCCGCAAATAGAGAGAACAGCAGAAAAAAGACGAAATTGCTAGTTGATTCATTAATTAGATGATCAAAGCAAATTGAAAAAGCGAACGGGAAGCCGCTTTCTTGAGATACGCTCTAAGACAAGAGCAAAAATGAAATAACATTACAGGGAAAGAGAAAGGACGGGTAAGTTTCACTGGGGATGCAAAGGTATCTGTTAATCATAGCGACTTTAATGGCTTACTGCTTAAATCTGCAGGCGGGAAAGGATTGTCTTTTTTCAGAGATACAAATAAGTGCAAGTGCTGAAGATTGCGAGAGTGGGAGCTATTATTTCAATTTGGATTTCACTATAGATTGTGGCAGTCAAGAAGGTTTTGAGGTTTGGGTAAATGGCGCCTCAGAAGGTACGTACAACTATGGAGCAGTGCCATACACAATCGGCCCGTTTTTAGGTGATGGGACCACTGGTTTGACTGTTCTCTTACAAGACCTTGATTCAGAGGCTTGTTCGATTGAAGGATTCGTTGATCCTCTATTATGTCCCACTTGTCTATTATCGGATTTAACTGTTGAAGCGCTTCCCTGTGATGAAGAGCAGCAGTTTATGATAGCGCTAGACTTTGAGGGTACAACTGTTTCTGATAGTTTTTATGTCCAAGTCAATGCCGATAGTTTTGGCCCCTATGCTTACAGTCAAGTTCCTCCTTATCAAATTGGGCCATTTTTAGGAGATGGGGAAACGGCTTGGGAGATTGCGGTTCTTGATCAAGGCGATTCTAACTGTTCAAGCATGGGCATTTTGAATCCAATTGACTGCCCTGTGCCTTGTAATTTGTCGGTAATTGAATGGGAAATGAACTGCCGTTTAGATGGCACGTTCGAAATTATTATGGACTTTGCAGAGAAAGAAGAAGGTCAGTCTTATTTCCTGCAAATTGGTGGAGAAACCATGGGACCATTTACAGCGGAAGATTTTCCTTACAGCCAGGAATTTACGCAAGAGGTATCAGGGGAATTGCTGTTTCTGTCGGTTTCTACCAATGAAACCTGCCTTCTTTCAGCATTTGCAGCGCTTCCAGAATGTCCCGTTTGCCAGATGAATATCCTAGAAGTTGAGGTAGAAGAATGTGCAGATGATCTTTTTGGGGTCTATCTAAGTGTTGAAGTGCTTGATCCTGCTTCTAATTCTTTTCACCTTTTAGGAAACGGAACGGATTACGGCTATTTCTCTTATGATCAATCACCCTATTACATCGGCCCTTTGAACGCTGACGGAACAACAGACTATGAGTTCATTGTAATCGATAGTATTGATCTTGCTTGTACTATCGACACCTCGATTGGTACAATGTTTTGCCCCAGTCCTTGTAGCGTTGGCAGTCTAACAGCTGATTATCAATGTACAGAAACGGGAGCAATAGATCTAGAGATAAATTTTGCTTACGAAGGAGCGGTATCGTCGGGTTTTACTTTTGAAATAAATGGTAATACGCAAGGATTTTACAATTATACTGATCTTCCTATTTCTACAACTTTATTTTTATCAGCGGAATCGGTGAACCTGTTTCAAGTAACAGATGGTGTAGATTCTAACTGCTTGGCTACCTATACGCTTACTGCTCCAGATTGTCCGATATGTGAATTCCAAAACATTGAAGTAGTATCAACAACTTGCGATACAAATACGGGTACTTTTTTATTAGAAGTTGATTTTACTTCTGGATCCAATGGTACTGATTTTACAATTCAAGAAAATGGAAATTCGATTGCAAGTTTTTCATATTCCAACTCAACATATCTGTTGGGTCCTTTAGTAGGGGATGGAATGTTGCATACACTTAGTTTTATTGATAATGAATCAAGTAGCTGTGTAGGAACTTTGGAATTAATGTTTCCTGCTTGTATTGAAAAATGCTCGATTACTAATTTAGAATATACCTTAAGCTGTGTCGATGGAAACACCACGATGGAAATTGACTTCGAAAGTGCTGCAGCTTCTGAAGAGTTTACCATAGATATTTCAGGACAAAATTTTGGGTTTTTTGACTATTCAGACTTGCCAATGGTTCTAGATTTGACAGCATTTCCTGTCGGAGCAAATACTATGACTATTTCAGATTCCAGTGATCCTTTATGTTTTTTGGAGGAGACTTTTATCCCCATTGATTGCGAATCATGTTTGATCAATAATTTAGAGATTGAAAATTTGAACTGCACTGAAGAGGGAGCCTTTTTTCTAGATTTATACTTTGACCAGCAAGGGTCAAGCGGCCAAGTAGAAATAACTGCTAATGGAGACAATCAAGGAGTATTTAATTCTAGCCCGGCGCAATTGGGTCCTTTCTTAGGGGATGGAATAACAAATTATACTTTTACGGTTAATGATAAGTTAGACTCAGACTGTTTTGACATTATTGCAATGGAACCTGTACTGTGTACTATACCATGCATGTTTTCAGAATTTGAAACAAGCCTTACTTGTGAATCAAATGGGGAACTACATTTATTACTAGACTTCAATTACGAAGGAGAAATTGCAGATTCCTTTGAACTAATTATTGAAGGAAGTATCATAGAAACATTTTCATATTCAGAACTTCCAATTACAGGCTATGATCTGGATTGGCTAATAAATGGAAATACAGCATTGATTTCTGTACGGAATCAAGGGGATTCTTCCTGCTTCTTAAGTGTCCAGGAAGAAGTTCCTATTTGCCCTACATGTGAAATTGGGAATGTTGAGATTGAGCTAACGAACTGTGATGTTTCACAATCATTTTATGCAGAAATTACTTTTGATTTTAACAATATAGGGGGTGGTGGTTTCGATCTTTTTGTAAACGATACTTTGTTTGGAAATTTCTTGTACGGACAGTCTAGCTATAGTGTTGGACCATTCTTAGGAGATGAAATCACTTCTTATGAAATTAAAATAGTAGATAGTGAATGGATAGACTGCTTTGCAGTAATGGAAATTGAGCCCATCAGTTGTCCTCCCATTTGTGAACTTTCTAATTTAATCATTGAGGAAACTTGTACGGAAAACGGAAATTCCAATCTCTTCATTGACTTTGAGTATTTCGGTACAAATATGAATGACTTTGAGTTATTTATTAATGGAAGTAGTTATGGATACTATTTGTACGCAGATACTCCGATTCAATTAATGGGTTTATGGTTTAATGAGGGAGATCATATCACTGCGCACTTGGTAGATGGGTCGATTGCTGGCTGTTCTTATACAAAAACAGAAACAGCTAATGACTGTAGTATCCCCGAATGTTCCATTACAGATCTTCAAGTCAAATTAGGAGCTTGCGAAGGCGAAATGTTTTATTTGGAGATGAGTTTTGAAAATATTTTTTCAGGATCACTAGGTTTTTCTGTTTGGATAAATGGGGTGTTGAATTCTTCCTTTTCGTACGGACAAACGGCATATTTGTTGGGACCTTTTTTAGGTGATGGAACCAATAATATTTTCTTAGAAGTTATAGATAATGAAAACTTAGACTGCTCAAGCTCCATCCAAATTGAACCTGCTAGCTGTGAACCAGAAGCAACTTGCCTTTTATCTAATCTGGAATTGTTCACCGATTGCAATGACGATGGAACATGGAATCTTCAACTTGATATCGATGTCGAAAATAGTAGCAGTTTAGGCTTTGACTTATTTATTAATGAGATAAATCAGGGATTTTATGCTTATGCAAATCTACCAGTAACATTGAGTGGATTGAATTTTACGACTGGCTCAATATTTCAAATTAGATTACTTGATGAGGGCAATCTAGAGGCTTGCGAGATTAATGCAGAATTAGCGAGCCCTGATTGCCCAATTCCAATTTGCAATATCGATAACGTGATCATCGAAGTTTTGCCTTGCAATACGGAAGGCTTTTATTATTTTGATCTAGAATTTGATCACATAAATGCTGGTACCAGTTTTAGTGTAGACATTAACGGAGATAATTTTGGGATTTATCCATATTCCAATAACAGTACAGAAATAGGTCCAGTATTGGGAGTTGATGGAGGTGTTTTGTCGGTAAG
Organism: uncultured Chitinophagales bacterium; assembly: GCA_937951415.1. Lineage (GTDB taxonomy): Bacteria > Bacteroidota > Bacteroidia > Chitinophagales > UBA2359 > CALFBW01. The sequence goes on from CALFBW010000430.1 coordinate 11,965, forward strand.
CATTAGCGATATAGAAACGATGGCCTGTTCAGCCAATGTAGAATTACCTGCTACTGTTTGCCCGACGGTTTCTAATTGTGTATTTACAGAATTAGAGGTTCAGTTAAATTGTGAATCCGATTCAGTGATGGCGATATCGGGCTCTTTTATTGTCGAAGAACCAGCGTCAAATTATTATAATATCTACATTGATGGCGCATTTATTCAAAATGCGCCTTACACGGAAAATAATTTTGTCTTTTCCAACTTGGAGGAAACAGCGGGAACTTTCCTCGAGATACTAATTCAGGATGCAGATCTTACTGACTGCTTTATTCAAGCCGTAGTAGAAGTTCCGATGTGCGAACCAGCGACCTGTGTTCTAAATGAATTGACTATCGAAAGCCATTCGTGTGACACCGATGGAATGTTTTTGATGGATATAGCTTTTACCAGTGAAAACGTGGTGGATTCATTTGCAATAAATCTAAATGGAGAACTCTATTCCACTTTTGCCTACGGCCAAATTTTTTACACAATCGGGCCATTTGATTCGCAAGAGAGTGAGGATTGGGCAGTTGTAATAAATGACTTATTGGACCCAGATTGTTTTGTTGCTTCTGTTCTTGAAAGCCCTAACTGTGTTGAGGAACAAGCATGTAGTTTCTCGGAAAATGATTTTTCATTGAGTTGTAATGAGGAAAATGAAATAGAAATAAATTTGAACGTGGAGGTGCAGAATAATACATCTCCCTATTTTGACCTTTATTTTGATGGCGCGTTCTATGGTTTTTATTTATACACAGAACTCCCTCTTTTAATAAGTGATTCTTCAGCCTTTTTAGATAATCAATTGCAAGTGACCATACAAGGAACAGGAGAAGATGTTTGTTTTATTGAGCAAACGATAGAATTGCCTGATTGCCCACAAGAATCTTGTCAGTTTACGAATTTGTCTTTTACTCAAGGAGAGTGTTCGGAAAGCGGATTGTTTTATGGACTACTGGAGTTTGAAGTTACTGGTGATTTTTCTGAATCCTTTTTGATCACAGGAAACGGGAATAATTATGGGCAAAATAATTACGGAAACGTACCTTATTTGGTGGGCCCATTTTTAGGGGATGGAAGCAGCTATGAATTAGTAGTTACTGATAGTGTCGACGACAGTTGTCAAAGTAGTTTTGAGTTTCAAGCAATGTTGTGTGAGTCGACGATTTGCTCAATTTCCAACTTGGATTTTGCTTTCGAATGTGACGAAGAGGATTTATTGCTAAATATTGATTTTGAGCTTGGTGAAGGAAACTCGAACGCCTTCCAACTTGAGGTGGAAGATTTCATTGAAACCTATTTATATCAAGATCTACCGGTTCAAATTAATATATTACCACCCTTAGAAGAGGATACGTTTTTGATTTCTGTAAGTGATGCTTTAGCAGAAGATTGCAACAATTCAGTTGCAATTATGGTTCCTGAATGTGAAACGATTACTCCTTGTCAAATAACAGAAATTTCAGCAGTTTCTACATTGTGTGTAGAAGGCGAGTTTCTGGTAGAATTTAATTTTACAGCTGAAGGACAAACAGATCAAGAATTCGGCTTGTCGGGGAACGGCAATAATTACGGTATTTATACTGCTACAGATATGCCAATCGTGTTGGGACCTTTCACTGGTGATGGAAGCACGGTTCTAGAATTTGAATTAATGGCAACAAGCAATGAAGAATGTTCGGATTTTGTGGTTTTAACATCACCATTCTGTAGTTTGCCGTGTGCATTAGCAGATCTTGAGGTTTTGATGGATTGTCAAGACGACGGTTCTCTAGAAATAATATTAGATTTTGTAGTAACTGGTGAAGCTTCTGATAGTTTTCAGTTGTCTTTCAACGAGCTATTGTTTGGCAATTTTGCTTACAGTGAAATTCCTCTAACAATTGAAAATACTCAAGCAATACCAAATTTAGAGTATTTAGTAAGCATAAGCGATCAAGAGAATTCTGTATGTATGTTGCAAACGGAAATTGTTGCTCCTGTTTGCGATCAGCCTTGTACTTTTGAAAACCTTGAAGCGACTACCAACGATTGTACCGATGAAGGAGTCTATGTTTATTTGAGTTTCGATATTCAGGGTGGAAGTGATTTGGGCTTCGAGATTATTGGGAATGGAAATGAATATGGAAATTTTCTTTACGGTGAAGATTCTTATGAGTTGGGACCTTTCTGGATAGAAGGAAGCGAAGAACTAGAATTTATTCTTATTGATAAAGGAGAAGAAGAGTGTAATACATTCACCGTTGTCAGCATGCTCGATTGCCCGATGCCTGTATGTTTATTAAGTGATTTATCGGTTTTGTCAAATTGCAGCTCTCCAGAGAACTATGAATTAGAGATTGATTTTAACTTTAGCAATATTACAAGTAGTTTGTTTGATTTGGTAATAAACGACGAATTAGTAGGCAGTTTCGAATTTGAAGACTTACCTATTGAACTGTCTGAATTTCAATCGGAGAGCGAAGAAATACTTGTGTTAATAAATGAGAGCGGCAATTTGGACTGCTTTACTGAAAGTACTTTTCCTTTGGCCAATTGCCCACAAGAGGATTGCATTTCTGGAAATTTAGAATTCGAGTTGCATGAATGCGAAGAAGGACAGTTTTATATAGATTTTTGGTTAAGCGATTTTGAGCACACCTCTTCTGCATTTGGAGTTACTGGAAATGGAATTGAATACGGTTTCTACAATTATGCACAAGGCTTTTATACCATTGGCCCCTTACTTGGTGACGGAACAATTGTTTATGAATTGGCAATAGTCGATAGCCTTTTTGAAGATTGTCAAACCGGCATCGAGATAGGAATAGTTGATTGTTCCGATGTGCAAGATTGCTTGCTGCAAAACTTGGTGGTTACTCCTACTTGTTTGGAGAATGGCAGTTGGAACTGGGAAGTGGATTTTGAAAATGAGCATACAATCAGTGCTTCGTTTAGTTTGCTAATAAATAATGAGTTCATCGGGACTTATCCTTATGCTGATTTGCCTTTGCAATTAGAAAACTATGAAGACGAAGAGGCTCTTTTTGAAATTCAAGTGTTTGACAATGATGCACCAGATTGTTCAATAGTCCTTGAAGCGGAAAACCCAAATTGTGCTTTAATGAACCCATGTGTTATAGAGGGTATAATTGAACCCACATTTACTTGTACGGGCCAAGAGGAAATTCAATTGACTTTCGGAATCCAAGCCGAGAACAATTCTTCGAAATTTGATTTGTTTATAAATGAAATTTACCAAGGCACATTTGAGTATGAAACGGAGAGCTATGAAATAACTTTACCTTCAAGTGAAGAAGTATTGATTTATGAGATTTTCATTGTTGATGATCTTTCGGAGAATTGCACTTACTCGGAATTACTAGAAGGTATTATTTGCCCCCTTGCCCCAAAATGTTCGCTAGAAAATTTGAGTATTGGACAAACCTGCGATACTGCCACCGGGCTATACATTTTTGGAATTGATGTAGAGGGAGTAGAACAGACGAATACGTATTTATTAACAATAAATGAAGCTGAAGTCGAACTCTTAGGCTCGGATTTCCCCTATACGAGCGAGGCAATAGAAACGGAATCTGAAGATATAGTTGTTGTAGTCACAGATCTATTGATCGAAAATTGTTCGATAGAGTTGGAAGCGGAATTGGAAGACTGCGAAATAGAAATTTGTTCTCTAGAAATTGCGATCGCCGAAAGCTCGATATGTGAAGATGGCCTTTTTACTGTTGATTTTGAGGTCAATAACAGTTTTGCTTCAGATGGATTTATTGTCTTGTGGAATGGAGAGTTTTATGAGAGCTTTTCCTATGGGGAATTGAATTATACCATTGGACCCTTTAGTCCTAATTCCAATGAAGAAGGCATTGATGAAATCTCGATTGTCGATGATTTGAATAGTACCTGTTTTGCCAACTTTTGGGTAGAGGAGCCCTCTTGTGAACAATTGTGCGAAGTAGAAATTTTAGCTGTAGAGCAAATGTGCATGGGGCAGGATTCGGTGAATATTAGTATTTCATTTGAAAGCAATGCCGATACACTCGTTTTCTTCGCAAATGGAGAATGGTTAGGGGAAACTGCAAATGCAGAGGCGTTCTTTGACTTTGAAATAGTAAGTTCAGGAGGAGAGCTAGTGATATTGGAGTTAATTAGTAAATCAGATGAACTGTGTAGTGGTATGTACGAGTTAGAAATATCTGACTGTACTCTCCCGTGCCCAATCGAAAGCTTTGCAGTGGATGCAGAATGTCTAGAAAACGGAAGCTATGCCCTCTTGCTCAATTTGGAAAGTAATAACACGGATGGATCGCTTGACTTGTGGCTGGATGATTCATTTACGGCAACTATTTCTTATCAGGATTTTCCCTTCACTTTAGAAGGAGTTGAGATTACTACAGCGCAAAACATACAGTTAGCACTCTTCGACGAAACCTTAGAAGACTGCAGTATTTTTAATGAGTTGAGCTTGGAGCCATGTTTCCCTGAGTGTCCAATTGGGCCCTTGAATCTAAGTGTAGACTGTACAGAAAATGGAGGCCTTGAGCTTTTGATTGATTTCGATTTGCTAGATCCTACCGCTACCGGTGGAGTCAATGTGTTTGTAGATCAAGAAGCTTCTGGCTTCTTTCCTTACAATCTTCTGCCAGCATTTTTATGGATAGAAACAGGAAATACTACAGAAGAAATAGTGATTGAAATTCAAGACAGTGAAAACCCCGACTGCATACAAATGGAGTCCATCAATTTTCTTGAATGCGAGCCTTTGGATACAATATGTGTTCTCACCGACTTGTTTGCGATTCAGGGCCCCTGCACAATAATGCAATCGGAGCTTATGATTCAATTTGATGCTGTCGGTAATGGGCCAGATTTCGATGTTTTTGTCGATGAGCTCTTTATAGGAAATTACGCTTATGGTCAAAATAGCTATTCGTTGGGAATGTTCGACCTTGCTGAATCTGCAGTGCTTATGATTACTGTTCAAGATACAGATAGTGACTGCACAATCAGTATAGAGATGGCTATCAATGACTGTGAGCCTGCCGATTGTTTATATGACAACCTTATAGTCGACAGTGAGTGTCAAGCCGATGGTTTACATGGGCTCTATATTGATTTCGACTACGAAGGTTCGACCTCAATCGGCTTCGATTTGTTCTTGGAGGGGAATTTCTACGGCTTCTATTTTTATCAGCAATTGCCTTTGCAACTAGTGGATGTAAATTTACCTTATGAAGAAAGTGTTTTACTAACAATAAATGAAAACGATCTAGAGAATTGTCTCCTAGAAGAGACGATAGAAGTGGTTGACTGCTATAATTTGTTTTGTGGATTCGATTCAGTTGAGTCTGAAATGCAAGGATGCAACGATCAGCAAGAATTTGAGTTGGATGTTTTTGTTGAGCATACAGGATTAGACGGTTTCTTTGTCATCGAACAAGGAAATAATACTTTTGGACCATTCGAATACGGAGAAAGCCACTATACAATTGGACCTTTCGCAGCTATGGAAGCCGGTAGTTTCGACTTAGTTCTTCAGGATGTTTATACAGCAGATTGCTTCGCCGAACTTATTGTTGATTATACAGAATGTGCGCAAGCTGTTGATTCTTGTGGATTAGAACTTGTGAATGTTGAGCAGTCTTCTTGTGAAGAAGGTGTATTTACTACAAATGTAGAGCTAAATGCATATGAAGTAGATACCGTCCAGCTTTCAATTGATGAACTCGTTTACGGTTTGTACGATATAAATGAAGGAAGCATCGAAATAAGCGATCTCCTAGGAGATGGCACAAACTACCAGGCCTTGCTAACGAGCCTTAACTGCGATGACAGCCTTGTTGTAGAGATAGAAGGGCAGGAATGTTTTGAACCACTTGGTTCGAACACAACACCTAAAGCATGGCTACAAGAGATGATGTTGAACTTGAGCTTAGGAGAGTGGGGAGAATCTAATTCTATTGAGGGCATCATAAGTAATGGCGGAATGAACTCGGAAGGGACAATCATTGACGCACAGGAACTGGATGATTTAATCGAAATTCGGATCATTGATGTAGATAGCAGGACTTTGGTCTCTTATGAAGTCCCTAAGGAAAATGTCAGCAATGGACGATTGGAAATTGATATGTCCTTTTTGCCGCAAACCTTGTATATCGTTTTCATTGAAATTAATAGCACTTACCATGTTGGTAAAGTGCTGCATATCAAAAACTAAGTCTACCACAATGGTGATTTAGGGAATAAATAGGTCGAACTTTTTCATTTATTTTCTAAATAAATAGCTCCTTTTTCCAACCCTTCCCTTTTTTCATCGACTTTATAGTAGAAGCTTCAATTGATTGAACGATAAAACTCTCTATAACACTCAAGAATTGATAGCGGCTTGCTGCGAAAATGATCGCCAAGCCCAGCATCAATTGTACAGTCAATATTGCGATGCAATGTACAATACTGCTGTTCGAATGTTAGGAGATTCAATGGAAGCGCAAGATGCTTTGCAGGAGGCATTTGTCGCTGCGTTCAATAACATGAAAAGCTTTCGAGGAAACTCCACCTTCGGAGCATGGCTAAAAAAGATAGTGGTTCATAAATGCGCCGATCTTTTGAAAAAGAGGAAAATGCACTTAGTTCAAATTCAAGATTTTGATGCTGCTACCGAAAACTGGGAAGAACAAGAAGCAGGTATTTCTCCAGAAGTAATTCATGAAGAAATAAAACAGTTGCCAGATAAATGTAGAGCAGTTTTTAGTTTGTATATGCTGGAAGGATATGATCATGTAGAAATAGGAGAAATCATGGAAATAAGTGTTTCGACTTCAAAATCACAATTGCATCGAGCCAGACATTTATTGCGAGAAAGAATTAAAAACTATTAGGAGAAAGCGGAATAAAAGAAGAAAAATGAGCAAAAATACTAGAAACTTTTATGAGCAAAACCGATCAAATTTTGATAAGGTGGAAAAAGCTCCAGAAGGATTGTGGGACAAAATTTCACAAGACCTAGAAGGAGAACGGAAATTGTCTGCTAATAAAAAGGAAGAACCCCGAAGAAAAGTAAAATCCAAATGGGCTTCCTTTCGATCGTGGACAAGAATTGCAGCCATGTTTCTTTTGTTTTTTGGTATCGGATTTACAGCAGCTCTATTTTTTGTATCTCGACAAAGTAGCGCTGATCAAAGAATGGCAGATAAATATCCGGAAATGTATGAAGCTGAACGCTATTATACTGACAATATAGAATTAGTAAAAGCAGAAATCATTAAATCTAAGGACGTTGATGAGGCACTTATCAAGGAATTTATTAAAGAACACGAGTTACTAGATAAAGTGTATTTGGAGTTAAAAAGTATACTGCAAGAAAGTACTAACAGCGATAAAGTAATAGAGTTGATGTTGCAAAACCTGCAAATGCGCATGGAGGTTTTAGGCAAACAGAAACGAATTTTGGAAAACATTAGATCGATAAAATCAGGTAAAAATGATACAAAGACATTATAAAAATATGGTAGCTATATTGCTGCTGATCGCTTTCTCAGCAAACCATTCACTCTTGGCTAAGAGTGTGGAGAAAAAGCGAAAAATTGAAAAGGAGTTCCTCGTTAATTCCGATGCTACTATTGATATCGAAAATAAATACGGACAGGTGAGCATCAATACTTGGAAAGAGGATCGAGTAACCCTTAGCATTGAAATTACAGTAGAGGACAAAAACGAAGAACGAGCACAAGATCGTTTGGAAGACATTGAAATAGAAATTACCGCCGACCCTGGTCGAGTTACAGCTAAAACAAACATAGAGAGCTACAATTCTTCCAATAACGGAATCAGCTGGCTATGGGAATCGTGGACCAATGATGAATACGGGAATAATAAAATGGAGATAAACTATACGCTGTATATTCCTGAAACTAATAACATCAAGATTGAAAATAAATACGGAAATGTTTGGATTGATGATCTTTTGGGCGAAGCAGATATTTATGTAAAGTATGGCAATTTGGATGCAGGGAAATTGGCTGGTGAAAATACTGACATTGAATTGGGATACGGAAATGCAAAGATTGAATTAATGGAAGAGGCAGATGTTGAAGCAAAGTACTCCAATTTGGAAATCGCGCGCTGCAGAGTACTCGACCTGGAAAATAAATACTCAGATGTAGAATTGGGAGAAATTGGAGAACTGCAATCCTATACAAAATATGGAAGTATGGAAATTGATAAAGTCTACTCTTTCCGCGGTGACATACAATATACAGACCTTGAAATTGAAGAGATGGTCAATTCACTGGATCTGGAAATTTCGTACGGTTCAAGTTTAGACGTTGACTATATTCCACCCGGCTTTGAATCTATTGACATCGACGCTTCCTACGTAAGTGTAAATCTTAATTTTGATAGAAATGCTGGCTTCGAACTCGATGCCGAATCCTCCTACGGAAACATAGATTGGAGTGGAGAATTCAATTTTAAAACCCTTAATGAAGAAGATTCGAAATACGGAACCAGCGAAGAAGTTTATGCAGAAGTAAAAGGAGAGGGAGGAAAAGTGTCTGTAGATGTAGCCTATGGAAATCTGAAACTTAGAAAACGCTAAACTCGTTTCGAAAAAGAAAGTAACGCTTATTTTTCTGGGGTGTCTTTCCGCAAAGGGAAACACCCCTTCTGTTTTAGGCCTTTTGTGCTTTGTAGATTTTTTGCAATTCTATAGTGAAGCTGCTCGAGGAAAGTAAAGATTTTAGCCAAGCACCCAAGTTGAAATAATTAGTCAGTTTTTGAAGACTGGAATCCTCTTGATGCTCTCCCAGGTATTCTACTAAAATTTCTAGTTCTTTTCTTCTGTGCTTTTGATCAATCGCATTATTGATTCGATCCAAAGCATTTAAGAC
>CALFBW010000431.1 GCA_937951415.1 uncultured Chitinophagales bacterium
GAAGTATATTTCGTATAATTATGGTACAAGGATGATAAATGAACGCTAGGATTTATATTATTTATTTTACTATTTTATTTTCAAGTAATCTTTCGTTTGCTCAAACTTCATTGCATAATTATTTCTCCACCGATTTAAAGTTTGATCGGAACATTCCTACACCAGTTTCTGTACTGGGCCATGAAGTAGGTCAATGGCATGTAAGCCATGATAAATTAGTGCAATATATGGAGGCTTTGGCAAGTGCCTCTGATCGTATTTCGATCCGTGAGTATGCACGTTCGCACGAGTCGCGTCCGTTGAAATTACTTTATATCACGAGCGAGGACAAGCAAGAAAATCTCGAAGAAATTCGTGAAGAACACCTTGTAAATTGTTTTGGAGAGAGCCAGTTCGGATTGGATCCTGCAGAAATGCCTGTGGTTTTATACATGGGATATTCAGTGCATGGCAATGAATCGAGTGGGGGAAATGCAGCCATTCTTTTGGCTTATTATTTAGCAGCGAACAAATCGAAAGAGCTCGCAAAAATGTTGGACAATATGGTCATTTTATTAGACCCCTGTATGAATCCAGATGGTTTTCAACGTTTTTCATCTTGGGCAAATACCAACCGCTCATTTCAAGCCAACCCTGATCCTTATGATCGGGAACACAATGAGGTTTGGCCAGGAGGTAGAACGAATCATTATTGGTTCGACCTAAACAGAGATTGGCTTTTATTGCAACACCCAGAATCGCAAGGACGAGTAGCTGAGTTCAGAAGATGGATGCCAAACGTGCTAATTGATGCTCATGAAATGGGCACAAATTCTACCTACTTTTTTCAACCAGGAATCCCGTCGAGAAATAATCCGAATACACCTGAAGAGAATTTCGACTTAACGCAAAAACTGGCAAATTACCACGCTGCTGCGCTCGATTCCATTGGGTCCTTGTATTACAGTAAAGAGAGTTTTGATGATTTCTATTACGGAAAAGGATCAACTTATCCCGATGTGAATGGAAGTATTGGAATTCTCTTTGAACAAGCGAGTAGTAGGGGACATGTAAAAGAAAGTGTGCATGGCGATTTGACTTTTCCATTTACGATTAAAAATCAGTTAAATACAAGTTTATCCACCATTAAGGGCTGTTTTGATTTACAAGAAGAATTGATTCGTTACCAAGGTGGGTTTTTTAGAGATGCACGAATCGAGGCGAAAGACGATAAAGTCAAAGCTTATATCTACGGACGAGAAAAAGATTTTAGCAAGGCAATTGCTTTTACGCAAATTTTGACCGGTCATGGAATTGAGGTTTATCGAACAGAAGTGCAATACGATGATGATGGAGTTCCAGTAGGAAACTCATCTTTTGTGGTTCCCACTGAACAAGCAAATTATCGCTTAATAAAAGCAATTTTTGATACCAATACTTCTTTTCAAGACAGTCTTTTTTACGATGTTTCTACTTGGACGATTCCGCTCGCAATGGACTTAGCTGTGGAGACTTTGAATGATCTGCCCAAAATTGATAAATCAGTTAATTTGTGGCATACCTCTGGACCGAAAGAGCCCATTGGTGGTCGCAGTAAATTGGCTTATGCATTTGAGATGTCTGATTATAAGGCGCACAAATTTTTGAATCATTTATTAAGAGAAGAAATAAAAGTAAAACTGACCAACGATCCAATCAGTATTGAATGTGGTGATCGAAATGTGGATTTATCCGCCGGTTCTATCATTATACCTATGGCGATCCAAGGAGATAAAGAACGAAGAATTCACCAGTTGGTAGAGCGATACAGCAAGAAGGGAGCAACGCAGATTTTTTCACTTACTTCGGGATTGAGCCCTGAAGGAAATGATTTAGGAAGTCCTAGTTTTTCATTTTTAAGAAATCCGAAAATCGCCCTCTTGGTAGGCGACGGCGTTTCTGCTTATGAGGCTGGTGAGGTTTGGCATTTATTGGATAAACGCTTTAATATCCAAGTCAGTTTAATTGATAAACGGCACTGGAACGAAATTGATTTAGACCGTTACAACAGTTTGATTCTAGTAAATGGGAATTACGATGAACTCGATTTGTCGCAACTTGAATCTTGGTTGAAATCGGGTGGATTACTCGTGACAACAAAAGGAGGAACCAAGTGGCTAGAAGAATTTGAGTGGGCGGAAATTAAAGCCAAGGAAAAGAAAGATAAATCAACTGCTGATCGTTTGAAAAACCGCCGACCTTATCGAGATTACCAAAGAACAAAGGGAGCGCAAGTGACCGGAGGAGCCATTTTCCTAGGAATTGGAGATCTAAGCCATCCACTTTTGTACGGTTTCGAAGATGAGTTGATTCCCCTCTTTCGCAATCACAATAATTTCTTTGAGATTTCAGAAAATCCCTATGCAACGCCCATTGTGTACGACCAAGATCCACTCTTAAGTGGCTACGTTTCTGAGGAGAATCTGGAAAAAATAAAGGGCAGTGCTGCCGTGATGGTAAAAGGACATGGAAAAGGTAGAGTCATCGCTTTTGCAGACAATCCTAACTTTAGAGCCTTTTGGTTGGGTACTAATAAATTATTCTTAAATGCTTTGTTTTTT
>CALFBW010000432.1 GCA_937951415.1 uncultured Chitinophagales bacterium
AGTAACCTCTTCTGAAAAAGTAGAAAAGAAGATGTTGGAGAAGGATTCGAGTGTTGAAGAACAAATCGAGGAAACGGTCGAAGAAATGCAAGAGATAGCTGATAAAATGGAATCTTCATCGACAGCAAGTGATGTAGCTACCGGAGAAATGGGGGAAAGTGAAGAGTCAGCAAGCGATCAAGCGATGGACGAGGAAAAGTCCAATCAAGCTGGACAAACCGAAAGGATGTGGTCTGGTCGAGAAGACAGCGAGGAAACTAAAGAAACTCTTGAAGGACAAACTAGTAGTACAAGCACTGCAAAAGAAACGACGGAAAGTGAAGTTACAGCACCAAACACCGATTGCCGTCCGATCTTAACCGCCAGTCCAACTGGCAAAACCAGTGGGAATGTGGCAAATGTAACAGTGAAGAATAATTGTGACCAAGAAATGATTGTCAATTTAGGACCCTATGTGATTCCGAGTGAAAACAATCGACAATCGTATGTTATTCCGGATCAGGTAAGGATAAGTGTGCCAGCACATAGAACAAAGACGGTCTCTCTAGAAGGCTGGTGTTTGAATGTGGAGTTAGACCCAGCTTCAGGGGAAGGGAATTTGCCCTTGGTGGAAAATTGGGTAGAAAAGGAAGACTTACAGGATTGGGAAAACAAGTGGTTTAAGGATGGAATGTTGGAACACCCCGACTTTAAAAAGAGCTCTAAGAAAAGAACTGCAGTTTTGCAAGTGTATCCGTATTCTGAGCCATTCGATTACAAAACAGTCAAGAATGCCGATGATGCAAGCACTGCAAAAATGTACACTGATGCTGCAAAGAGTTTAGAAGAAACTTATGAAATGCTCTTGAAAAAAGAAGAAGATCAGCTTCTAGTAGGTGTAAATGTTTACAATAAGAAGAAAGTATTTATTCAGCAGGCACTCTGGAGATATAGTTCATTGGTTCGCGGTGAAAAATACGGATACAAGGAATTTAGGGATGTTGTTTATTCCCAAGACATTACTGAACATTGGACCGACTCGAACAGTAAACCGAATCGTTCTCAATTTGAAGTAGAAACGCGTCGGTTATGGGATCGAATTCAACTTTTCGGCGAAATGGCTGGCTTATGGATGGTTCCTACTATGGGCGAAGGATCAATTGTGAATGAAAGTCGAACAGGAGGGGTAGGAGCAGGTTCTATTTCTAAGACCATTGATGTGTGGGACAAAATCCATTTAACAGGTCCAAAAGCTAAAAGAATCAAGAAAGGTAAATTGAAACTGCCAGTAGTTGCTGGAGCAGTTGGTTTAGTCGGATTAGGTACTGCTGCTTATTTATTATGGCCAGAGAAAGCTTGTGCTGATCGAAATTATGACATCCATATCAATGGTCCTGATTACTTATGTGCTGGGTCATCGATAGAGTTGACAGCGAGTTCTACCTGTGATGACTGTACTTACACCTGGTCAAACGGGAGAACTGGAGAATCTAATGTAATCTCAACATCCGGGATCCATACGGTTTATCTCGTTGACAGCGATGGTTGTGAGTTTTCGAGTACAACAAATATACCTCTCGGCGACCCTTTTTCTGTGAACATATCGGGAGAACTAACGGTCTGTCCTGAGTCGGCAACGATGTTGAATGTTAACCCGCTTTGCAGCGATTGTACCTATGATTGGAATACAGGGGGAGATGATCGATTCGAATTGATCTCTCAAGCTGGCTTGGTATCGGTTCAAGTAACCGATGCAGGAGGTTGCACGAGCTCCGCTGAAGTTGAGGTGAAAGATCTAGAAGGTTTGAATTTGCAGATAGAAGGAGACCAGGTAATCTGTAATGAAAGCCCTACAGTGCTTTTGGCAACTTCGGAATGTACCAATTGCACTTATACATGGTCAACTGGTCAACAAGGTCTCTCGATTGTGGCTTCTGAAGTAGGGGTTTACAGCGTTACAATGACCACCTCTAATGGTTGTTTCACAGAAAAAGAATGGGATTTGGGGGCAGAATCTCCTCCCAATAGTCAAATTACTGGCGAAACTTCTTTGTGTCCTGAATCATCCACCATACTCGCAGTGGACACATGTACTTCGTGCACTTATTTATGGAGTACAGGGTCGGAGGAAGCAAGTACAGAAGTCACAGAAGCAGGAAATATAAGTGTTCAAGTTGTTAGTGCAAACGGGTGCGCAAGTAGCTCCAATATACTAGTGAGTTTAGAAGAAGAATCAATTCTTATATCTGGGGATTCTGAAATTTGTCCAGAAGAAACGGGGCAGCTTTTTGCCAATTCAGGCTGTTCAGATTGTACCTTTTCTTGGTCAACAGGTTCTTTAGAAGCTTCAACTGATATCAGCGGACCTGGAATCTACAGCTGTACTATTACCAATTCCTTTGGTTGTAGCAGTACAGACGAATTTGAAGTAGCCGAATCAGCAGGTCTGAACATTGACATAATAGGCGATCCATTTATTTGTGCCGGAAATCCAGCTATCATTAGTTCTAGTGCTCAATGTGATGCTTGTATCTATGAATGGTCAAGCGGTGATTCGGAATCTACGGTCTTCCTTTCTAGTCCCGGAATATATACGCTTACAGTTATTGACGACCTTGGATGTTCTGGAACTACGGAGTTTGAGATAATAAATGGGGACAGTCCAACAATCGAAGTTGAAGGACCATTGAGTTACTGTACAGGTGCTACGGTTGATTTGCAAGTGGTAACAAATTGTAGTGATTGCACTTATGTTTGGAATCAAGGGCAAGTCGGACCAAATATATCGGTCAGCAGTCCGGGCTTGTACGGAGTAACGGCAACGAATAGCTCAGGTTGTAAATCCATCGCCGAATATTTCTTGGAAGAAACGGACGAACTAGCTGTTGAAATTTCCGGTAACCTCAATTTATGCCCTGATTGTACCAATACCTTAACAGCTGAACCTAATGGAATAGCTTATAGCTATGAATGGAGTAATGGTGAAACAACGGCAAGTATTAATGTGGAAGATCCTGGCACCTACGTGGTAACAGTGATGAGCGAACAGTCTTGCCAAGGAACCGCTGAAGTTGTATTGGAAGCAGAGGATGATGCCTTGAATTTTAACGTCCTAGGGGATAATGTATTTTGTGCCGAGTCAGGAACCACTTTGACAACAGACTTAAGTTGTACCAATGTCTCTTATGCATGGTCCAATGGGCAATTGGGTACATCTATACAGGTTTTTGAATCAGGAACATATGAAGTAACTGCAACAACGGCAGCCGGTTGTGTAGGTACAGCTAGTATAATGGTTGAGGTGAATGTTGTTGAGTTGGTAGATGATTTTTATGAAATGTTGCCGAGCGAACAATTGAGTTTCAATGTGTTCGATAATGATCTCGGTAATAATCTGTTCCTATCTTGGGTAGGAATGGTTTCGGGAACTGGTATGATTGAAAGTTTTGATGGTAGTGGTAATGTAGTTTTTGCTACTGACCAATTTTCACAAGGAACGACTGAGCTCAGTTATAGCGTTCAAACCTGTGATGGCCTACAAGCTGGAACCGTAATTATTGAGGTAAATAGCGGGAAACCTACTCCAAACGATTGGGTTGGCCTTGTTCCTAGTATAGATTGGTCTCCAGCTTTAGCAATTCCGAATGTAGTGAAGCAAGACGAATGGGCAGACGAGGATCAAGAATTGCAAGACGTTTTGATTGTGATGCATCCAGGAAGTTCCTTGAGTTATGAATTGGATGGCGGCAAAAGACAAGGCTTTGCAACCGCTAGTATCGCTTACGGTTTTTTATCAGGAGTAAATAAAAACGAAGGAACATTCGAACAATGGAGCGTGGAGGCTACCTCTTTGGAAGTTGGAACCAGATTACTGGTTACCAACCATGAAGATTGGTCCGTTGGTACTTCGCTGAACTGGATTAATTACAACATTCCTTATGAAGCGAGCTTTGATCAGCTGTGGTGGAGAGCAGAAATGGTCAAAAAGTTTGATTTTTCTGCTAAAACATTAGAAGTGATTCTAAGACCGAAATATGAGCTTAATGCCCATGAATACGGAGTGGAGATGGGCTTGAGGATTCGTTGACTTTCGACTGGACCACTAAGAGTTTATAAAGTCGACTATTTTCAAGCATGTTTTCTTTGAAATAAAGATGAGAAAGCCGATATTTGCACTCACTTTGAAATGAAACCAGAAGGCTATGTCTAGAATATGCGAACTGACTGGAAAAAAACCGATCACTGGAAACAGTGTATCTAAGTCCAACCGAAAAACCAAAAGATGGTTTTTGCCAAATTTACACTCTAAGAAATTCTTTGTACCAGAAACAGGCAAGTGGGTGAAACTTAAAGTTTCCACTAAAGCTTTACGTACAATCGATAAAAAAGGGATTTATCAATACTTGAGTGAACTCGAACGACAAGGAGTTCAAGTACCTCAATACAAATAATCGGAACAATGGCCAAGAAATCAAAAGGAAACAGAATTCAAGTGATTTTGGAGTGTACCGAGCACAAAGCTTCAGGCATGCCAGGTACTTCCCGATACATCACAACGAAAAATCGTAAGAACACGCCAGAGAGAATTGAGTTGAAAAAATACAACCCAATCATGCGTAAGTATACCGTTCACAAAGAAATTAAGTAATCATGGGGAAAGTAAGTAAGAACTCCAGAGTTGGCCGTGGTAAAGACGGTGATGGTGGTAAGAATTACATCAAAGTAGTTGTTAGCGAAAAGAATCCTGAAACAGGTGCTTACGTGTACAAGGAAAAAATGATTCACAAAGACAAAGTGAAAGAATATCTCGACGCAAACAAGTAAGTGCAACGAGTAACAAGAACTAATAGCTCCCTTCCTGTGTTATCAGGAGTGGAGCTATTTTTGTTTATGGCTCGAATAAATGTTGAAAAGGAGAAATAAATGGGATTTTTTGATAAACTCAAGGACAAATTAAGCGGTGAAGCGAACAAGGAAACGATTAAGCAAGACCTCGACAAAGGCTTGGAAAAATCGAACCGTAGCTTCTTCGATAAGCTGTCCAAAGCTGTAGCTGGAAAGAGCAAAGTGGATATTGAGATGCTCGATGATATCGAGGAAGTCTTGATGAGTAGCGATGTAAGCTTAGATACTACAGTTAAGATTATTGATCGATTAGAAGCACGAGTCGCAAAGGACAAGTTCATCAACACTGAAGATCTTTATCGCTTACTTAAGTCTGAGATTCATCAGCTTCTAACCGAAAGCAATACGCCATCTGGGCAAGGTTTTCAAATTCCTGAAGTCGGGAATAAGCCGTATGTCATGATGATCGTAGGCGTAAATGGAGTGGGAAAAACCACGACCATTGGTAAGCTGGCAGCTAGATATAAAGCCCAAGGAAAGAAGGTTTTGCTAGGAGCTGGTGACACTTTCCGCGCTGCTGCGATCACTCAATTACAAGTGTGGGGAGACCGTGTGGAAGTTGATGTAGTCGCGAAAGAAATGGGTTCTGACCCTGCTTCTACTGCTTACGAAACGGTGAAGAAAGGTACAGAAGGCAACTATGATGTTGTATTGCTTGATACAGCTGGACGACTGCATAACAAAGTAGGTCTTATGAATGAGCTGACGAAAATCAAACGCGTAATGCAGAAAATTGGAGACGATTATCCGCATGATGTGATGTTGGTTTTGGATGGTTCTACAGGACAAAATGCATTGGAGCAAGCAAAGCAATTTACTGCTGCAACAGATGTTACTTGTTTAACAGTGACCAAATTAGATGGAACAGCAAAGGGTGGTGTAGTTGTGGCTATTGCCGATCAATTTAGAATTCCGATCAAATTTATTGGAGTAGGAGAGCAAGTACATCAACTACAAGCCTTCGACAAGTCGAGTTTTATCGACAGCCTCTTCAAAGAATAATACTTTCAATACTAGTCTGTGAAAACGAAAAGCCTGAAAAAAGATCGTGTCAACCTCATTACCCTCGGTTGCTCGAAAAATATGGTAGATTCTGAAGAGATTGCCGGTCAATTGGCGGCCAATCAATTTCAGGTTGCTCACGAAAGTGATAATGACGCCAATATTGTAATTGTCAATACTTGTGGTTTTATTGATCAAGCAAAAGAGGAGTCCATAAATACCATCATTGAGCAAGTGAAGCGCAAAGAGGATGGGCAAATCGAAAAGCTTTATGTTACGGGCTGCTTATCGCAACGTTACAAAGAAGATTTAGAAAAGGAAATTCCGGAAGTGGATGCCTATTTTGGTACGCTCGATTTACCCTTTCTATTAGAAGAACTGGGTGCTGACTATAAGCACGAATTGATCGGTGAACGTCGTCATTTAACCACTCCTGATCACTATGCTTACTTGAAAATTTCAGAGGGATGTAATCGGACTTGCTCCTTTTGCGCCATTCCTTTGATGCGAGGAAAACATGTGAGTAAGCCAATTGAACAAATTATTACAGAAGCGAAAGGCCTAGTAGCTAATGGAGTAAAAGAAATTATGCTCATCGCTCAAGAGCTAACTTACTACGGATTAGACATTTACAAAAAGCGAGAACTTCCTAAATTAATGCGTGCCCTTAATGAAGTGGAAGGGCTAGAATGGATTCGCCTGCATTATGCTTATCCTAGTAAATTCCCTATGGAGATCATTGATGCCATGGCAGAATGCGATAAAGTGTGTAATTATTTAGACATGCCTTTGCAGCACATCAGTGATCCTGTTTTACAGCGCATGCGACGACATACGAGTAAGGAATACACCACACAATTGATCAAGGACATCAGAGATCGATTGCCAGAAATCGCCATCCGAACTACAATGCTTGTGGGCTTCCCAGGAGAAACTCAAGAAGACATTGATGAACTTGCTGCGTTTATCAAAGAAATGAAGTTCGATCGTCTAGGTGTTTTTGAGTATTCACATGAAGAAAATACCAGTGGAGCAGAATTGCAAGATGACGTAAGTCCAGAAGAGAAAGCAGATCGAGCAGCTTACATCATGGATGTCCAACAAGATATCTCGCTAGATTGTAATCGCTCCAAAATTGGAAAGACGCTGAAAGTCTTGTTCGATCGTAAAGAAGGAAATAAATTCATTGGAAGAACGGAATATGATTCACCTGAGGTTGATAATGAAGTGATAGTTGCAGCTGAAGGAACTTATATTCGATTAGGAGACTTTGCGCAAGTAAAGATCATCGATGCCACAGAGTTTGATTTGATGGGCGAACTGGTGAAATAAAAGCGATAAGTTTAAACAAAGTAAAAGTATTTGCGTTTTTCACCTATGCTATCAACGCAAACGATCTCGCACAAAGACAGCCCTTTTTTTAATAAAATGGTCTTGGATTTTCTTGCTGAAAAGGAAAGTATTCTTCCTTTTTCTGGTCCCAAAATGACTAGGGAGAATTTGCTTGGAAAAATTAAGAAAAAAAAACAAACTTATCATCAAGATCGGAACGCATTAGCAGATGTTCTGACCAAACAAGCAGCTGATCTTGAATTAAGTAATTTACAGCAAAATAATATTGATCTGCTTCGTAAAAGCAATACCTTTTGTTTCACTACGGCCCATCAGATTAATTTATTTACAGGACCTTTGTACTGCATTTACAAAGCGCTCCACGCCATTCGATTAGCGGAAGAAGCTAAGATCGAATTTCCTGATTACAATTTTGTTCCTGTTTTTTGGATACATACCGAGGATCATGACATTGATGAAATGGATCACTTCTATTTATTTGGAAAACAGATAAAGTGGAAACATGATTTTCAAGGAGCCTCGGGCCAATTAGCATCCAATAATTTGGAAGAGCTAATAAAAGAGGTAGAAGCTGCTTTGGGAGATAATGAGCATGCAAATGATATTGTTGAACAATTGCGAAAGCACTTTTTACTAGATCGTCCTTATGGGAAGTCAGCTGCCGCTTTTTTATCTTTCCTATTTAAAGAAAAAGGTCTCTTGGTCTTGGATCAGCACGATGAGGACTTAAAAAAAATGGCGAAGGGCCTTTTCGAAAAAGAGTTATTTTCTTCAGCAATAAAAGAGCAAGTGTCAAGAACCAATGCAGCTTTAGAAGCGAATGGTTATGGTACACAGGCTTTTGCTAGAGACATTAATCTTTTCTTTTTAGAAGGGAAAGACCGATACCGAATTGAGAAAAAAGGGGAGCAATGGAATTTGGTAGGTACAGAGCGTTCCATTAATAAAGAAGAACTAGAAAAATGCTTGGAAGAGAAAATGATTGCTTTTAGCCCCAATGTTTTGTGTAGACCGCTTTTTCAAGAAACGGTTTTACCAAATTTGGCTTACATCGGAGGAGGAGGAGAACTATCTTATTGGATGCAATTAAAGGCAACTTTTAAAGTCTTCGATTTGCCCTTTCCGTTTTTACACTTGAGGAATTCATTTTTATTTCTTGACAAAGGAGCGAATAAAAAGTTAAACAAACTCGGTTTAAAGGTGGATGATTTGTGGGAAGAAGAAGACGCCCTTGTGAAACGGTTTGTTTTGTCACAAACTGATGAGCATCTAAACCTCAATCAAGAAAAAGAAGAATTCTCCATCTTGTTTGATCAAGTGATTGCCAAATTGAAAGAAGTCGATGGAAGCCTAGAACGAACAGGGGAAGGGGAGAAGCAAAAACTGATGAAAGCTTTTGCGAATCTAGAATCAAAAATGTTGCGCGCAGAAAAGCGAAAGCACGAGAATGTTACCAGTCAATTGAAGCGCCTAAAAACCAAAATGTTTCCAGGGAAGTCCATGCAGGAGCGACGCGATAACATATTGGAATATTGGAATCGTTACGGTCTTGAATTCATTGAACAAATCTATCAAGCTTCTTCAGGTTTCGAAAGTTCTTTTAAAGTGCTGAGGGAATCGGAGTAGCGCTTGATTGGAGCTAAGGAATACACTGTACGTAAGTGTCAGAAATTGAACTACTTCCCGACGACAGAGCTTTTTCTGAAATACGATGGCTGAAAACGCAGACACAGCAAGGCTTTGGCGAGGCATTCTACCGAATTAGTTTTTAAAATATCAATGTCGTCGAAAACCTGGCAAATCCGAGAGTTAGATACTTTGTATCTCTTAAGAAATAGATAAAAAAAATAAAGGAAAGTCTAAGTAATTTAGTCGTTTAGCATTTAAATTGCGGAAGTATCCAGCAATTTGAAGCTATGTCACAAAACATTCGTCCTATTCAGAAATTATTGGTCGCCAACCGCGGAGAAATCGCCATTCGGGTTTTTCGAGCAGCTTCCGAAATGAGTATTCCAACGGTTGCTATTTATACTTACGAAGATCGCTATTCTTTGCACCGATACAAGGCCGATGAGGCCTACCAAATTGGAGCCGATGATGATCCGCTCAAACCTTATCTCGACATTCCAGAAATTATTCGCGTTGCGAAAGAAAATGAAGTAGATGCTATTCATCCTGGCTACGGATTTCTCAGCGAAAACGATTCCTTTGCGGAAGCGTGTATTGAAGCAGGGATTGTTTGGGTAGGACCAACGCCAGAAACGATGCACGCGCTGGGCGATAAGATTTCGGCGAAGAAAGCAGCAATCGCTGCCGGTGTTCCAATCGTACCCGCTAGTGAAGGGGCAGTGACTGATCCTAAAGAATTAAAACGGATCTCAAAGAAAATTGGCTATCCTGTAATGATCAAAGCTGCCACGGGTGGTGGCGGCCGCGGAATGCGCGTAGTGCAATCGGAGAAGGAAATTGTAAATGCTTTTCAGGAAGCCTCAGGGGAAGCGAAAACGGCTTTTGGAAATGCAGCCGTTTTTGTCGAAAAATATATTGATGATCCCAAGCATTTAGAGGTGCAGATTTTGGGAGATCAGTATGGAAACATGGTGCATCTTTTCGAGCGTGATTGCTCAGTACAACGTCGATTTCAAAAAGTTGTTGAAATTGCCCCTTCGGTTTCATTGAAAGAGCAAACCAGAAAGGATTTGCATAAATACGC
>CALFBW010000433.1 GCA_937951415.1 uncultured Chitinophagales bacterium
CCATAAAGGCAATCGAGTGGGATTTTCATCGTGAATTTCATTCAAAGGAACGAATTCGTAGAACATGCCTCCTTGTAAGTTGAGCAGCAGCCCGTCGTCACCTTGGCGGTCTTGATAAGCATAAAAGCCCTCAGAGGCTGGATAAGTCTCTACGAAATCTACCTTTCCACCAATAGATAGCTCCATCTTTTTGCGGTACGGGCTGAAGTTTACACCTCCATGCGCTACCACTTGCAAATTCGGGAAGATTTCCTTGATGCGCTTTCCGCCCGTTTTGTCATGCAAGCGATCGAAATACATTTGCATCCAGGGTGGAATACCACTGATCAAGCGCATGTCTTCATGAATGGTTTCTTCTACAATTTTATCCAGTTTTCGTTCCCAATCTTCGATGCAATTTGTTGCGTAAGAAGGCAGCTGGTTTCGTTGTAGGTAGGAAGGAATGTGGTGATTAACAATGCCCGACAAACGCCCCGTAAGGATGCCACCCTTGCGATCCAGAACTGGACTACCGGACAAGAAAATCATCTTTCCATCTACGAATTTTGCGCTGCCTTCCTCAATGTTCATTAGTAAGGCGTTTCTAGCTCCATCAAGATGATGGGCGATGGATTCCTTACTGATTGGAATGTACTTTGAACCAGAAGTCGTTCCAGAAGTTTTGGCAAAATAAGCGGGCTTACCGGGCCATAAAACGTTCTTTTCTCCATCAATTACACGCTCAATGGCTGGCCTTAAGTCCTCATAGCCAACAATGGGCACGCGCTCTTGAAAGTCCTTATAGGTTTTTATGGCGCCAAAATCATGCGCCTGGCCGAACCAGGTCTTCGCAGCCTTCTTGACTAGTTTTCCTAGGGTCGCTGCCTGCATCTTAGCAGGACGGCGGCTTTCCGAGCGGATTTTGGAAACGGTGAACTTGGCGAAGGGTTTGGCTAAAAACGATTTGAAACGCACTATTCTGTATTTATTGAGTAAAACAGTCCCACAAAGTCATTACTATCGAAGAAACATCCCAGTCATGCTTTGTATTGTTCCTTACCTCTTAAAATAAGGAATTTTAGCATAAAAAACGATTCTGCTTTTTAACGGAAGCCCATTCGCTGACGAGCGCGTTCTTGATTTTCGGTAGGGGAAGCGATGGAACGAAGTACATATTTTTGCATTTGCCAATCTTCACGAGCGGAACCATACAAAGGCAGTTCTTTACCCGCTCGAAGTACCAATAATTCCATGCTTTCATACTTTTCCGGTGCTCTCAATTGCTTCAGTAAATCGGCATAGTTTTTTGAATCAATCAATGCTCCATTTATTGATAGTAAAGCATCACCTTCTTCGATCCCAAGTTCGTTTTCTTTAACAGCTTTGCAAATAAATTTCCCGCTACTTCTATCAGGTGTTACTTTAAACCTTCCGAAAGTGTAAAGTGTGTCGTAATAGGTTTCGTGGTAAGCTAATCCCATGCTGGCTAAAATAGATTTTAAAGGCAGCTTCTCATTTTTAATTAGCCAAACGTTCAGCGCTTCGTCTAATTTATTGCCTCCAATTTTCTTTAATTCTAAAAACAAGGAATCTTCTGAAAATGTATGATTGGGATGCGCATCAATCAGTTCATGTATAAGGTTTAATAAATTTTTGTCTGGGTTTTCTTGTAATAATTGGGCATCTAAACAAAGTGCTAATAATGCTCCTTTATTGTAGAGGTCGCCTGGCGAGGCAGAACGTTTGCTTTTTTTTGTATTGCCAGTAATGGACAAAAGTGACGGACTCGGCTGCGAATAGTAATGCCTAATTTTTGCCGCCCATAAACGCCATAATTCTTTTTCTGAAATACTTCCTGCATTGGCGAGAATCTGTAGACTTAAATATTCAATCACTCCTTCCATTAACCACAAATGTTGTGTTCCATTTCCCGCAGAAAATGAATGTGGATGACTGGTTTTTTCTGATTGTAAAGCTCCTGGCAAAAAGGTATGTAATAATTCGTGCGCCACTTGATCTTCTACCAACATGCGCAAGCTGCCACGTTTTCCCTTCAGAGGTAGCCAGTAAAAGGAACTGTTATTGAGTGATTGAGCACCAAAGGGAATTCTTTGACTATTTCGTAATTGATTGTCTAATAAAAAGGAAAACCGGTAAGAAGAAGCTTTATGTTCTTCCATCATTTTGCCGGCTTCTTTTATGAGTGGACTAACAATCTGCGCGAAGTAAGTGGCTTTGAATTTATTAGAACTATCAAATAATTGCAGTTCAACTTCTGTACTGTCAATGGTGAAAGTGTGAGAACTAAAAGCGGCATAACAAATGGGCATTTCCATTAAGGAATAGAAATCTTCGAAATGAAATACATCTACTGTTTCAGACTCTTTTTCACTGGGCTCAACAGAAGGAGTAAAGGCCTCTGGATGAATGATCCGCAATTTGTAGGGAAGATCGGTTCGCTCATTCCAATACCCGCAGAAAAAGGAGGGGTAAAGCATGAAAAAATTCGGATCAATGCGCACACCAGCAACTGGTAAAGTAGATTTTTCTGGAATTTTTTCAATCAAATCTTCTACCCAATATTCTAGTTCTTCTAAGCGATCTCCGTCTTCAATAATTATACTATTTCTACTGTGGTAAATGTGCGGAATCCTTTTTCCCTTTTCATTTTGAGGTAGTATATGATGTAGATAATGCTGTATCCCAATTCCATTATTACCCCAAGATGCAGGTAATGCAAAACTGTAAGCCGACTGAAATTTTCCCATTCCATCTGGTGGTCGCATCACCACTTTTACCGACTCTCTCTCTACTTTTTGTAAATCTATCGTGATCTCGTAAAAAGGAGTTGGCTTCTTTTG
>CALFBW010000434.1 GCA_937951415.1 uncultured Chitinophagales bacterium
TGCTTAGCATGATGCATCCTATAACAATTTTTAATTTCATGTCGCGCTTTCTAATAATTAGTCTGAATAGACAAATGTAATAATTATATGTTGATTTATTTTAATATGGCTAGTTTTTCGAAGCTGCTTTCGCGACTCTGATTTAACTCCTGAGCCTTCACTTTTATTTTATAAAGATAGATACCTTTTGCTAATTGTGAGCCAAAATCGTCTCTTCCGTCCCATTTTATGTTATCCACGCGATTTCCATTTGAAATCTGATTGTTTGCAATGGTTTTGACAAGCTTTCCCGTTAAGGTATAAATCTGTACTAAAACGTCCAATTGTGATCCAGCCAAATCATGTTCAAATTGGAAGCAAGTATTTGTTGTAAACGGATTTGGGAAATTCAAAACATGCTCTAAACCTTCGTCCCCTTCTTCCAAAACTCTAAATTCAATTTGCGCTTCGGCTACGTTATTACTGACATCCCAAGCTTTCACTTTGATCGTATGAACACCGGGACTCAAGTCTTTTAAAGGGTATAGTGCCTGTCCACTAGTAAAGTCATCCACATCAGCTTCATAAAAGTCATTCATAATAAAGCTTTGTTGACTATCATTATCCAATTCTCCTGAAAGATCATGTCCAATACTCGTTCCGCTGATATTAATTCCTAAATCATCGTTTAGTTTTACGAGCAAATTAGGATTGGCATCAGTTATTCCTCCGTATACAAAACTTTCGTCATTCATAAACAGGTTGATTTGTGGACCTATATTATCAGACACAGCATTCGGATCAGTCCCACCTATGATAATGTTAGTGCTATAACCTGCAGCATCTTCAGATAAACCATCAGTGGCATAGTACGATATTTTACCATTCCCGTAAACATAATTTATGTCTTTTGGTACGACAGATTCAAACGAAAATTCACCATTTGTCACTGTAGCCGCTCCTTTAAAAAGTACGTTTTTATAAGAAGTGAAACTCTTTTTATAACTTTTTTCATCATTGGCTAGTGTTTCTAAATTTGATTTTTTATCAAAAACCGTTGGATAAACAATCCCATTGAAATCACTTTTTATACTTCCATTATCATTACTTACAAACCCTTCTATTTTTACTTTTTGTAATGCTCGAATGGTGTCTGGAATGGAGGGGTTATTAATTTCATCATTGACTTTGCTTGTCTCAATTCCATATTTTGGAATGGCGAGCTTCATAGAAGGGTCACCTATTAAAGTAAATTTTCGAGCATTGACTCGAGCGGTATCTTGCCAGTTTTGATTTTTAGCACGTCGCAGTATTTCTCCAATAGCAAGATAGTCACCATTATTATCCTTTGTGAATATCGTGTCATATACAGATTCTGTTAAACGTTTGTTCTCAAAAGAATACACTGCTCTTACAGTCGACATTAAACCGATAGCCCCACCATTTGGATTCAAAAATGAAGCCTCTCCCGCTGTTGTCAAGGCAGGGTCATCATAACCAGTAAAAGAGCATGTCGCTGTAACAAGCAAAGTCATCTTATCAAAATTGTCCCAAGAAATAACGTCATCGATTTGAAGCACTCGTTCTTGAGCCCACCCTTTTGAACCTCCATGTCCCAAGTAGTTTAATGCAAGCAAACCTTTAAAGATGTTGTTATTTATCGCTTCATTAGCACCTGGATACCGTTGGCCTCCTGGTGTGGTTTCTTGCTGAAAAGCATCGAAGTAAACTTTCTTTTGATTAAACAATTCGAAATTATTCTCTGTTTTTACTGCAATTTCATCAGACTGATTTAAATGAATATTATTGTCTTCGTCGTCTGCAGTAAAACCTATATTCAATCGCCATTCTCCGAGTGTTTCTGAACTTGTATCATAGTGAATTATTTTTTTTACTACATTATTGGCTTCCGCCGAATTTCTTACTGGGATTCTTCCTATCCCGATATCCAACATTCCTTTCAGATCATCTCCTTCAAAGTCATCGAGTAATGCAAAAAAGTCGTCCGTTGGAAATCCCCCAATGGGATCAATGGATTCTTTAGTTTCATAAACCGGAATGAAGTTTTGATTCTCAAGCCCTGGCATAATTGCCTTATAATCATAGGAACCATCACCAAAAAGTAACATTGACTTAAAGTTTGGAGTGCGATCATAAAGCATTTTTGCGAAATCTCTCATACTCGTTGGATCACAGCGACCAGAAGAAAATTCATTATACACATGATTGATATCCACCGCTACAACAGATATTCCACTATGGCTCGATCTGTGATCTCTTAAAGTCTCGGCTGCATCTCTAAAGTCTGGATGATAGATTATAGCTAACTCTGTGTCTTGAATGCCATGGAGATTTTGATTTTCTATTTTTCCAATAGCACTTGCAGTTAAATAGTTGTCTGAAGAAAATCCGATAAATCGTCTTAAATTTTCAAAAGTCTCGAAGCTTATTTTAGAGTCTTGTCCTTGATTTTCTAATTGACAAATTACAGGCTCAATTGGATTTGTAATATCCCATACCGTTATGTCACTAGCTAAGTCTTTAAGAATCATTTCCGCGGAAGCGAAAGTGCTAGATTGATTATCTTGAAAATAT
>CALFBW010000435.1 GCA_937951415.1 uncultured Chitinophagales bacterium
TCCTTGCTTATGTGCTTCCAATGAAGAAAAACGAATTTATGGACTCTACGAGGATGTGGTTTTGCCAATTGATGCTACTTTCCAAAAAATAGATATTATCAATGGAAAAACCACCAGAGAAGTCATTCTACGTTTCCTAGGAGATTTATGTAGCTGGAATATCGAAATAAAAAACTGCAAAGGTGAAAAGCTGTCCTCTAAAACGGTGCATATAAATCAAGCCTTGCTAGAGATCGACTGTCCAGCCAATGGAATCATATTTTTAAGTAAAACCCAATAAGCCCAACCAATATGGATGTTTTAGCAATTGTTTCTTTTCTTGGATTTACCTTCTTTGTGGCATTTGTAGCTTGGTTTGCTACGCGTGGCACCGACGAGAGTTCAGCCAAAGGTTATTATCTTGGAGGAAGGAGCTTAGGTGCGATTACCATAGCCGGTTCCCTTTTGTTGACCAATTTATCAGCCGAGCAAATTGTTGGCCTCAACGGGCAGTCATTTTCGGAAGGCGTTTTAGTAATGGCCTGGGAAACTTTGGCGGCAATTGCTATGATATTTACGGCCATTTATTTATTACCCAAATACATGGGCTCAGGTATCACAACTATTCCCGAATTTATACAAGAGCGTTTCGATTCTACTACTAAAACCATAATGTCGATTTTATTCTTAATTGCTTTCGGAATTGTTTTATTGCCTACCATATTATATTCCGGTTCGCTGGCTTTTAGTACGATGTTCGACTTACCTACGGTCTTGGGCTTGAGCCAATCGGGAGTAATTTGGGTCTGTGTTTGGTCTATAGGAATCATAGGAATTATTTATGCCATTTTCGGTGGATTGAAAGCTGTTGCCGTTTCCGACCTGGTCAATGCTATCGGGCTTTTGATAGGAGGTTTGTTAATTCCTTTTTTCGGATTGAGTATGATCGGCGACGGCAGTGTAGTTGATGGATGGAGCAAACTGTGGTCATCGAATCCTGAAAAGTTTTCTGCGATTGGAGGGGCGGACGCCTCGATTCCTTTCGGAACTATTTTTACCGGAATGATGATTGCGCAAATGTATTATTGGGGAACGAACCAATCTATTTTACAGCGGGTTTTTGGTGCGCGTAGTTTGAAGGAAGGACAGCAGGGAATGATTCTAGCAGGTTTTGTTAAGTTTCTGATTCCAGTAATTGTTGTTTTACCTGGAATCATTGCTTGGCATTTATTCGATGGCCAATTGAGTAATGCAGATCAGGCGTATCCCGCCTTGGTGAAAAAAGTATTACCTGGCGCATTTTTGGGCTTTTTTGCTGCCGTTCTTTTCGGAGCAGTTTTGAGTTCCTTTAACAGTTTACTAAACAGTAGTGCCACACTTTTCGGTTTCGATTTATACAAGCAATACTTCAATAAAAATGCAAGCGAAAAGCAAACGGTGAAGGCAGGTAAAATGTTTGGTCTGTTCTTAGCAATTGTTTCTATGAGTATTTCACCTTTTATTGCCAATGCTCCTGATGGCCTTTTTGCTTACATTCAAGAATCCTTAGGCAGTTTGAGCGTGCCGATTTTGGCAGTAGTCACCATTGGAATTTTAACGCGAAAAGTGCCAGCATTGGGTGCCAAAATTGTACTTGTAGGTGGAGTTGCTATGTATCTTATAAGTCAGTTTGGAATGAAACCTATATTTGTCGAGAGTGCCTTAGCGGAAGCAGCTACTAAGGGAATTGTAGATCCAAAACAATTGGGATTGATTAAGGCTGCAGCCTATCCGCATTTTCTCCATGTCATGGGAATTCTTTTTGTAATAAATATCAGTATTATGCTTGTTATAGGTAAAATATCTCCTAAGCAAGATGAGTACATTCCTAAAATAACGCAAGAGATTGATTTGCAACCTTGGGCGCTTGCAAAGCCCGTGGGTATATTTATTACACTCTTAGTATTGAGCACTTATTTTATTTTCCGTTAAGCAAGGCAAATTTACAGGGATAAATATCTATCTTAAGTGACTATGATTTTAATCTGTAAAACGAACGCTTCAACGATACTGTTTTTTTGTTTGCTTGCTTTTGCAACCTCTTGTATTCAGTCCAATTCAAGGAAAGAGGATGAGAATGCTTTACAAATTGATACAGCCCTATTCCATTCGCTTACGGAGGAACTGACGGATGTAATTGTTAGAGACATCTTTTCTCCTCCTGCAGCAAGTCGAGTTTATGTCTACCCAAGTATTGCCGCTTATGAAGTGCAAGCATATTTTAGTGATTCCTTGAAGAGTTTTTCTGATCGTCTTACGGGTTTTCAAATAAATAAAGGGGAACATCAGGAGGAAGAGGTAGATCCCGCTATTGCTACCTTGGCCGCTTTTTTATTGACAAGCAAAGCTTTCGTTTTTTCGGGAGCCGAAATTGACAAGAGTGTCGTGCGATTAAAGGAGCACTTAGACTCCTTAGGATATAGCGCTAGTACAATTGAAAGCTCATTTCAATTTGGAGACATTTTTTCTGCTAATGTAATCAATTGGTCAAAACAAGATAAATATGCCGAAACTAGATCAGCTCCTAAATATAAAATGAGCGCTGATCCTGGAAAATGGAAACCAACGCCTCCCGCCTTTATGGAAGGCATCGAACCCGAGTGGAGAGAATTACGTACAATGGTAATCGGCGACTTGAAGAACTATCGTCCTGTCCCTGCGCTACCTTTCAGTATGGAAAAAGACAGTGAATTTTTTCAGGAACTTTTAGAAGCAAAAGCTGCAGTTGATGAAGCGACAGAAGAACAAAGGGCAATTGCGGCTTTTTGGGATTGCAATCCATATGTGATGAATGTCAGTGGACATATGATGTTTGCTTCAAAGAAGATTACCCCAGGAGGCCATTGGATGGGTATTTCAGCGATTGCCGCAAAGAAAGCAAATTTGGATTTTGCTCGATCTGTCGAAGTGCAAGCTTTAACGGCTATTGCCATTTATGATGCTTTTATTAGCTGCTGGGATGAAAAGTATCGCTCCAATTTGGTACGGCCTGAAACATTGATTAATGAATTTCTGGATCAAGATTGGAAGCCGCTTTTACAAACGCCGCCTTTCCCGGAATATACGAGTGGTCACAGTGTGATAAGTACAGCCGCTGCAATTGTTTTAAACGATTTTTTCGGTGAAAACTTTGAATATATTGACGATGTGGAAGTGAAATACGGCTTGCCTAGTAGAAAGTTCAGTTCCTTTATTCAAGCGTCGCAAGAAGCAGCAATCAGCAGATTGTATGGAGGAATCCATTATCGCTCGGCCATCGAAAAAGGGGTGGAGCAAGGAGAGAAAATTGGCAATGCCGTTTTAGAAAAGCTGGCTCATTCAGGTATTTAGATGCATCAAAAACTCAAGGAGCGAAGGAGCACAAAGGAATAAATATATGCGTCTACTTTTCTTTCCTTGATGTTCTATTCTTACAAGTAATTCTTTAGTTCCTCTTAAGCTGTATTCATAGCCGCTTGTTCTTGGATTACCAAGCTTACTGTATTATCTGGTACATAGACTTTTTATAGTTTGATGGGGACTTACCGGTGACCTTTTTAAATTGCTTACTAAAATGTGAAAAGTTATTGAAGCCAACCTCTATTGAAATTTCCGAAATGGATTTGTTTCCGTGTGCGATTAGTCGTATTGCTTGACGTACCCGAAATTCATTGACAAATTGAGTGAAGGTTTTTTTTGTGTACTTTTTAAAGTAACGACAAAATGCTGGAGTAGTCATCAAAGCAAGCCCACTTATCTCGTCTAGACTTATCACGGTATCGTAATGGTCCTTTACATACTGGTACACTTTATTTATTCGATCATCATTTTGATTTTGAATAATCAATGTTAGACCATCCGCGTTAAGAACCTCGTATTCCTCCGATTTTGCCAAGAATTCCAATATCCTGAGAAATTGTATTAATCGATCAAAAGGATTTTGATACTCCATTTTTCGAAGCTCTTGACCGACAAACATTTTCGTTTCGCCTTTAAAGGATATCCCAGATTTCGCTTTCGTAATTAGCTTTGCTATGGATTCAAATTCAGGCATTAAGTGAGTCGAGCTCTTTAGCAGATTGTTTTGGAATTGAACTACAATCTCTTCATTTACACCTTGGAGGCCGAATTCGTAACCGAAATGAGGAATGTTTGGGCCCATAAGTATCAAATCTCCGTCTTCGAACTTGGATATATGGTTTCCTACATATCTATTTCCAAAGCCTTTTTCTATATAAACCAATTCTACTTCAGGATGGTAGTGCCAATAGGCTTTTGCATCGGGGTTTCGATCTGTAAATCTTGCGTATCTCAAGGAGGAGCCAAAATCCGAATCAACTTTTTTAAGCCGGGGGATTAGGTTCTTTTTTGTGTTTGCTTCCATAGTATGCCACCTTAGAAATGGGAATATATAGCATATTGATTTAAACATGTACGCATTTAGCCGCTCGTGTTAAAATAGAACATGTATCTAACAAACTTGTAGTAGACATTCGCTGCCGAGCAACTCATCTTTGCAGAGAACATTATTAGTTAATCGCAAAAGTCTTTTACTATGAAAAAGTTATTATTTATTATGCTTTTTGTTTTCGCATCCACTCTTACATCATTAGCAAATATAACTGTTAATGAAGCAAGACTGAATGTACTTGCTAATGAGAAGTCAATGATTCTTAGTTTTTCAAACGAATCTGAAAAAGTAGAGTCTTTGACGATTACCGATTTTTCTGGTATCGTATTTTACTCTGAAGAGATGGATAAATACGAGTATGGAGTTAAATACAGCCTAGAGAAATTGCCTTACGGTAAATACAGAGTTAAAGTTACAGGGCAAAACTTTATAGAGTTTCACGAAATTTTTGTTACCGGAGAAGGAGTGGAAAGAACCAATTTTGAATCTTATGTTCGACCGACCCTATCGTAAAGGGACAGTAAGTTGTTTGTGGAAGCCTTATCGACCGAGGAGAGTGATTTGCATTTAATGATCTTTGATTTGGATGGCAGACTGGTATACGATTATGAAGAAGGGAGTGCTGGTAAATTTGAAAAAACGTTTGATCTTGAAAACTTAAAAGGACGGGACTACAATGTCGTAGTTTCAAATACTTATTTTGTGGAATCACTGAAGTTGACAATGTGAAAAGCCCCAGTTGATTATTGCTTAATATCTAAGATGTATTGATCAATGCTTAAGTTTTGCATGAATGCAGTTAAGTCTTATAAGGAATTGCTGATTATTAGACTTTCTGCTTCATGTAAATACTCATAATGAATTACACTAACTTTTCAATGAAGACATGATGTAGCTGTCTGGTTGTTTAGGGGGCTAAACCATATATAACTGTCTGATTTGAACAGGTTCCTGACGATTTTGATATTTTCGAATCTACATCCTTAGAAAGCCTCGCCGAAGTTTCGCTGTTTCTGTGTTTTTTGCTTAGTATTTCCGAAAATGGCTTCGTCCAATTTCAAACATTTATAGACAGTGCTATCTTTAGGATGATAGATACAGTTCAACCCTTGGATTAGCTCCCTTCTTTTATTATATTTTATGCTAGAAAGAAATTTTGCTACAATATGCTTTATGAGATGACACTCCGTATTGGAATAAAGGGAATGAGGGAGCTACTCCCAAATCACAGGTTCGTTCTTTTCATGCCAAACAAGATATTGATCACAGAAACAGTCATCAATTTTATTCCGTTTTACCTTCATAGTAGGAGTGAGTAATCCGTTGGCTTCCGACCAAGTTTCTCTTTGAATAATTATGGTCGATATTTTTTCAAAATTGGAAAGTCCGGCGTTTAGTTCCTCCAGCGAGGCTAGAAGGGAAGCTTCGATTTGTTTCTTACTTAAACCTTTAGCAAGTTCATTCAAATTCACCAAAATAATAGGTTGGGGAATTCCTAGGCCACAGACGCAAATTTGTTCTGTTAATTGATTAGCACTGAAAACTTTTTCGAGTCCAACAGGAGAAACGTATTTTCCTTTGGCTGTTTTAAAGGAATCATTGACACGCCCTGTAATTTTCCAGCAATTGTTTTTGTCCAATACGGCTGCATCTCCACTTTTGATCCAGCCATCTACCATGACTTCTTTAGTTTTTTCTTCTTCCTTGTAGTAGCCCAACATAGCATTGCTAGAACGATATTCTAATTCCGAAGTTTTCGGATTAATTCGAATATCGCAATGCGGTAAAGCTTGCCCAACATTTTCCCCTATGCTATGACTTTTTGGTGCTAAGGTAACAGAACCACAAGCTTCCGTCATTCCATAAACTTCACGCAATTGAATGCCCAAATCCGCATACCACTTTTTTAGATGCAGTGGCGTAATGGCTGCTCCGGTAAGCACGGTTTTGGCCGCTCCTAATCCCAAGGCTTTCCGCAAGCGCCTTTTTAGTAGGGAAGAAACGACTGGAATTTTTAGTAATAAACGCAAACGCTTTTCTGGAATTTTGCCTAAAATACCGCCTTGAAATTTCGACCAAATTCGAGGAACCGCCAAAAAGAAATGTGGTTGTGTGTCTTGCAGATTTTTGACGAAAGTCTCCATACTTTCACCAAAAGAAATACTTCCTCCTGTGTGAACCGCTGCTGCTAAAATACCGATCCGCTCGGCTACATGATTCAAGGGCAAATAGGAAA
>CALFBW010000436.1 GCA_937951415.1 uncultured Chitinophagales bacterium
GAAATTCAAGATCGATGCTTAATCTAAAGCTGTCTCCTCAGGCAATCATTGATCTCGAAGAAATCTATGTTTACACTTTTAATAAATGGGGACTAAAACAAGCTGAAAAGTACCAAGATGAGTTATACAATTGCATGATTAGCATTTCCCAAAATCCTCATTTAGGATCAGTCTACTATTATAGGGAAGGGGGCTACAGGAAATTTAATATTAATAGGCATTTAATTTTCTATTCGACTACGGAAAAAGAATGTATAGTTATGCGAATTCTTCATGAAAAAATGGACTTAGAGAATTACTTGTAAAGGTTGATTATTGTTGCCATCGTTGATCTTTGGATCAATCAGGATGAACTTCGAATTTTTCCACTAGATGAAAACACGTAAAACTGGAAATAAGCACTGTTTCCAAAATAAGGGCGCATTCCTTATTCTATTATCAACAAACTAATCGACTTTAACGGTTAAAAATGACTAGCTAGCCATGAATGGGGTATATTGCATTTTTTACCACGAGAAAAACCAAAACAAGGAATGTCAAATGAGAAACATATAATCACACGTGAACCGTTTTTGAGTGGGTTCAGTAATTTGGTACAAAAATCCAGGGGGAATTTGGGTCTACATCTAATTAATCTCAGAGATGAGGATCTGGACCAACCTATTTACAAAATTTTCAAAATCAATAGATTACAAGACCTACTACGTAATAAAAAGATGGGGCTTTGTCGCCCAACTAATTGGGATGATCCTTTTGAAAATTGATTACTTAGATCGAAGTTCATCGATAAGAAAGGAACAAACTACTCGATGATGCATAGTCATGTATTTGTTGGTCAATGTTGGTCTCTACTGGGCGAGTCCGATGCGATGTGGAGAACCTACTCACAAGATAAAAAGGGAGTTAAGGTAAAAACCACAATACGCAAACTTCTAAACTCTTTACTTGACAATGCAAAAAGTGCAGCCGCCTTTGAGAACCACCAATTTATTGGCAAGGTCGAATATCTAAATAAAGATTTAATCGTTGAAAAATTCAGATTGAATGTCAAGAGGTTCTTGACCGAAGATAAGGGGATGGCAGAGACACATTTCTATAAGCGAATGGAATTTTCCCATGAGAAAGAAGTAAGATTACTGTTCAAAACTTTTGAGAATGTAGACAATAAGGGATGGTATCAACTGAAAATTGACCCAAATTTCTTAATTGACGAAATAGTTCTTGATCCAAGATTAGAGGCTGAGCAATTCGAAAAGACCAAAGGAATTTTACAAACTTTGGATTTCCATAAGCCGATTTACAAATCGAATCTATATGAATTTGAAGATATCAAATTAGATATTGACCTACAAAACTGGTAAATGACATCGATCGTTTGAAGGCGGCACTCGCGGCTAACACTGCGTTATACTAGATGCAGTATTCATTTCTTTTCATTCATTCTTGAACAACTGAAAATCATATCATAATTGGACTTTCGTATAGAGGCGATTACTTATTTATAGGAATCGTGAGCAGCAACCGAAAGAGATAAAAGGATCTCTTCACCCTCAACCAACTGAAAAGCCCCTGCAAAACCAGCTCAATAGGAAGATCGCAGCTAAGGTTTGGACTGCAATTACTTCTTCTAAAAAACCAATAACCTGCTAATTGTGGAAGCACCTTTACCAAATGAAGCAAGGGCTCTGAATCACTCAAATCTATCTCAAGCCAGGAAGGCATAACAGCTATCGAATGGCACAAAATTGGCAATAAAACGTTAAATACGTCAACTTATTGACCTAATTAACGTAAATTAGGTCAACTCATGGACTGAAATGGAATTATTAGTACGCCAAATAGAACCACAAATCCTCAAAAGCCTCCAGGCCAATAAGGTAGTTATCTTGATAGGCCCTAGACGTGTAGGGAAAACCATCCTGATCAAGCAGATCATTGAAAAAGTGGATGAACCCTACCTGTTATTGAATGGTGAAGACTTCTCGGTAGTTGATGCTTTATCTAGGAGAACGGTAAAGAACTACCAAAACCTCCTAGGAGATAAGAGGCTCTTACTTATTGATGAAGCTCAAATGATTCCTGAAGTGGGCAAAATTCTCAAGCTGATGATCGACGAGATCAACGGACTAAAAATTCTAGTAACGGGATCTTCTGCATTTGACTTGACGAAGTATGCAGGAGAACCGCTAACAGGTAGAAAGAAAACATTTAGTTTATATTCTCTCTCCGAAGAAGAACTCAATCAAATAGAAAATCCCTTCGAAAAACAAGAGAACCTCCGACAACGACTGGTCTATGGAAACTATCCAGAATTACTTCAACTCGAAAACAAGGCAGAGAAAACAGAATATTTAAAAGAAATAGTTAGTTCCTATTTACTTAAAGATATACTTGCCTTTGAAAACATTCGCAATTCCGACAAAATATTGAATCTACTTCGCTTAGTGGCCTTTCAGCTAGGTGGTGAAATTTCACATTCAGAACTAGGTCGCAATCTTGGGATGAGCAAAAATACTGTTGAGAGCTATCTAGACCTTTTGTCAAAAGTTTTCGTCCTCCATAAAGTTGGAGGCTTTAGTCGAAATCTCAGAAAAGAAATATCCAAAAGCAGTCGATGGTATTTCTTTGACAATGGCCTTAGGAACATCTTAATTGCCAACATGAATCCAATAGAAAGTAGAAATGACATTGGAATGCTATGGGAAAACTATGTTATTGGAGAAAGACTCAAATTCCAACAGTACAACAAAATGACAGTCAATAATTATTTCTGGAGAACATACGACAGGCAGGAAATTGATTGGGTAGAAGAGCGAGAGGGCAAATTATTTGCCTACGAATTTAAGTGGGGCAAAAAAACACCAAAAGCTCCGAAAGCTTGGTCAAATGCCTATCCAGAAGCTGAATTCAAGGTAATCAACCCGCTCAACCTTCGCGAGTTTACCGAAAATTGAGGGAATGAAAAAATGCACAAAATCAGTTTATGAGATCATTTTGCCTAGGAACAAAAAAGCTGTTTCACTGAGAATCTTATCGCTTTTTCTAATAATTACTATATTCTCTTGCCAAACAAAAATACCCATCAAAAAAAACGAACGACTCCTTTGCTTTAAAGCGAAACGAATCGGAGA
>CALFBW010000437.1 GCA_937951415.1 uncultured Chitinophagales bacterium
GTAGACCCGATAAATTACAAGTGCCATGCGACAGATATTGATTACAGGAATCTCGCAATTAGGAAAAATGAAGTTTGCCTCTTTAATCCCTGCTTTGATTTTGTTCTTAGGAATCGGAAATCTGGTGCAGGCGCAATTGCCTGATGATATAGGAGGTTTGAGTGCTCCTAAGCTGAAGACATTTGGAGAAGAAGCATTGTTGGCTGGAGATGTTTATTCAGCAGTCAGCTATCTAGAAGCTTTTAATGCCAAAAAGAAAGACGATGCAGATGCCATGTATATGTATGCGGAGGCTTTGCGGAAGTCTAGGAACTATAAAGCCTCAGAAGAGTGGTACGAAAACGCCTATGCTAAAAGTGATAAAAAGGTGAAAGCCCTTTTTTATCAAGCGAAAATGGAAAAGATGCAAGGTAAATACGAAGAGGCTGCTGCTACTTTTTCAACTTTCAAAAAGAAATACAAGAATCAGGAGGACTCGAAATTTATGAAGGGTCGAGCCAATAAAGAAATGCAAGGTTGTTTGTTTGCCAGGAAATTGATAGATACGATTCCTTTGCCTTTGAAAGTAAAGCCGCTTAATAAAACCATTAATCAACCGCATATTGACTTCGCTCCCGTTTTGCGTAGCGATAGTACTTTGCTGTTCGGTTCAATGCGTGAAGAAGCCAATGGATTTTATGAAGATGACCAATTGGATCGACCGCGAAGAAAAATTTACGAGGCAAAATTTGATGGGAGTGATTGGCAATTTAAAGGAGAGCTTCCTGGAGATTTTAACGATCCAGCATTTGATACTGGAAATACTTGCTATTCAATAGATGGAAATACCATTTATTTTACCCGCTGTTTCATTAACGACAAGGGAAATAGAATTTGTCATATTTACAAAAGTGAACGCGAGCGCGAAAGAGATCCTTGGTCGGAGCCAGAGGCTTTGCCAGCACCTGTAAATTTGAAAAATTATTCCAGCTCACAGCCTGCTGTAGGGATGGAATTTTTTAGAAATCGAGAGGTGCTGTATTTCGTTTCTAACCGTCCCGACGGGAAAGGTGGAACCGACATTTATTACACCATTAACGATCCTAAAAAAGGAATGTATTCTGCTAAGAATGCTGGAATACGTGTAAATTCTGTTGGCGATGAGATGAGCCCTTTTTATGATTTGAATTCGCGGACCTTATACTTTAGTTCCGATGGTCGAGCAGGTTTGGGCGGATTGGATGTTTATAAAACGACAGGGGAACCAAGAAAATTTGCAGATACTGAAAATGCCGGTTATCCCATCAACTCGCCCCAAGATGATTTGTACTTTTCTATTGTTGGTGACGAGGAGCATGGCTTCTTGGTTTCTAATAGAGAAGGCTCGATCGACTATCTCCATGAGAATTGCTGCGACGATATTTTTGTATTTGAACCCATTCCTGAAGAAGAGCGAGTAAAGGAAGAAGTTGTGGAAGTACCTGTAGAAGAAGCGGAAGTTTATGAAGTGGCAGGAGCTATTTACGAAATCGATCCACTAACTTCTGAAAGGAATTTGGGTACAGGAGTTTTGGTAACGCTGTATAAAAAAACCGATGGGAAAGAGGAGTTTGTGCGCTCTACTATGTTGAAGCCTGATGGAACATACTCCTTTGAATTGGAGGAAGATCAGGAGTATGAATTGGTAAGTAGTAAAGATGGTTTTTTTACCATTCGAGAATCTTTTAATACTAAAGACATCACAGAATCAATAGTTAATAAAGACCTGGAAATTACTGGAATTAGCCAAGAGGCGATTGTAATTCCCAATATTTATTATGAGTTTGATAAATCTAGTTTAACTGCTGATGCAGAGAGAACTATTGCCGGTAATTTATTTAAGTTACTAAAAGATAATCCTCATTTAATAGTGGAAATAAGTTCGCACACAGATTCGAAAGGATCTGAATCTTACAACAATCGCTTGTCTCAGAATCGAGCTGAAAGTGTGGTTCGTTATTTAAAGGAAATAGGAATTGATGGTAAGCGTTTGCGGGCCAAAGGATACGGGGAAGGACAACCCATTGCGGCGAATAAAAATTCAGACGGTTCTGATAATCCGGAAGGTAGAGAAAAGAACCGACGAACAGAGTTTCGGGTAGTTGGAGTGGTAGATATTGATGTAGAGTATAGTGAATAATCGGAAAGGACGAAGAAATGATAGATAAGATAGAAAAGTCTTCGAGGAATCATAAATGGATGAAAGGGCTGTTTGCTTTTTTTCTATTCTTTGTGATCGGATCCGCGATGCAAGCACAAACGAGTTGTGGGACAAAAATTAGTCAGGAGCGTTTTTCTTATGAAATGAATACTATTTCGGAGCGGTCTTCGACTTATCCACGACTGTTCAAAACTTTGTCGATAAGTGCTTACATAGTGAATAGCCCAGCAAATGTTCCTGCGGTTTCACTGGAAACGGTATTGCTTTGGGTTGATAGTTTGAATGTAGTCTTCGCACCATTGGAGCTTAGTTTTGAAGTCTGTACCGTCGTAAATGTACCGAACCACAAGTTCTATAATTTTGATCGTGCTCTGGAGGAAGAAGAGTTGTATGACGTTTACTCTACACCGGGAACCATAAATATTTATTTCCTAGGATCCATTTTAGATAATGTTTCTGAAGAGGAAGATGTGCATGCAGATGGTTACACGTATTTTCCGGGTGGAGATGATCTTATGGTTTTGTCAGATCCGAAAGAGATCATTCATCAGATGGGACACTTTTTCGGTCTTTATGATACACATGAAACGGATTTTGGGGAGGAGCATGTTTTGCGAAATAACTGCGAGACAACAGGAGATTTGATTTGTGACACAGATGCAGATCCTTGGACTGATTTTTATGAGCAACCTAGCACTTGGAATAAAACGACTTGCAATTTGACGGAAGCTGTGTTTGATGCACAGAATCAATTTTATGTGCCCCAAATGAGTAACATAATGTCGTTTTGGGATCCTTGTCGCTGCTATTTTACGAATCAGCAATTCGATAAGATGGCTTTTGAATATTTGAATAATCGTAACTACCTCCGATAATGAATAGAGGAATACTACAATCGATGGATTTATTACGATCCAGAATAGGAAGTGTGATCTGCCTTGTTCTTTTTTTAACAGGAACGGCTATTCAGGCGCAAGAGGTTACGGTTAGCACAACGGAAGGGTGTGCCCCATTAGTAGGTGTGCAATTTGCTGCTCCCGATAATTCCACAAATTTTGTTTGGAACTTTGGAGATGGAGCTTCTTCTAATTTGGAGATGCCTGATCACACTTTTGTGGAGCCGGGGGTATACACGGTTTCATTTTCTGCTTCTATTGGAGGAGAGCCATATGCAGAGCAAATTGAGATTTCGGTTTTTGAAAACCCGATTGCAAATTTTGAGGTGGATGGGCCCAGTGAGGGTTGCGTGCCTTTAAGTGTTTCTTTTTTGAGTACTTCTACTGGTGGAGCTGGGTCTGAAATAACGCAATGGGATTGGACTTTTGGTGATGGGGGAACTGATTTAGGAACCACGGAAAATCCAGATTATACCTATGTTCTAGAGGGTGATTTTGATGTAGGCCTTTCAGTGATAGATGCCAATGGATGTGAAGCTTCTGTTTTGCAAAATGATTATATAGAGGTGGGAGCCAGTCCTGTTGTGAATTTGATGTTCACTGATTTGGCTGCCTGTACTCCACCACTTACTGTTACTTTTAGTCAAGAGTCGAGCTCTAGTTCTGATGATCCAAGTCTGTTTTATGCTTGGGATTTTGGCAATGGAAATACGTCTACGAGCGCCAATCCAGCCCCTCAAGAATACACCGAAAGTGGTGTTTTCCCAGTGACTTTGAGTGTTACCAATGCCGAAGGTTGTACGGTTACAAGAGAAACAGAAGTAGCCATCCAAGAGCCAACTGCCGACTTTTCAGTAGAAGGTGAATCTCCTTTGTGTCCTTTGGTTACTTTTGAAAATAATTCTTCGCCCGGAAGTTATTTTATTGACTATGGAGATGGTCTTTCAGGAAGCTCATTTACACACAATTATACCGAAAGTGGAACCTACACTGTGATGCTAACAGTCACCGCAGGTGACTGTACGGCAACAGATACTATTGATATTGTCGTAGAAACTTTTGTAGCCGATGCTAATGCTTCGGCAGATTGCGGGCAACCTGCTCAAGTAAGTTTTGTTGATAATACTGAAGGAGCAGTGGAATGGCAATGGACCTATAATGGACAAATTTATACCGAATCATCAGTAGCGATTGAGGAGCCCTTTCCAGATGACCCTTATTTTCAAGGAGATCCTCCGCCAAGTAAGCCATGGTCTTTAACCGTTACTGACGAGAGAGGCTGTACTTCTACTGCTGGCGGTATCATAGAAATTAAGTGGCCAACGGCAATGGGTAAACCCGATACCATTCGAGGTTGTATTCCTTTAGAAGTGCAATTTACAGACATTAGTATTTCTTTCAGCCCTATCGTTTCTTGGTCGTGGGACTTCGGGAATGGAGATTTTTCGAGTGAGCAAAATCCGGTTTATGTATTTGAAGAAGGAGGAGACTATGAAGTCTTTCTTACCATTGAAACAGAAGCTGGTTGTACCGATCTTTCTTATGCAATTCCGATTCAAGCCGGTGAACCCATTGATATGTCAAGTCTTGCGATTATGGTGGACCCTTCGGTTGCTTGTCCCTATGATAATGTGGTCCTAAGCGTAGAAGGCGAAGTCGGCAGTCAATACGATTATGAATTCAGTGTTGGAGGAAACACAATTTCTAATTGTTTGGGCGCTACAACCGCAGTTGTCCCCTTAAGTTACCAAATAGGGACTTTCGAAGTTGGCTTTTCATTAAGTGACCGAGGTTGTGTGAGTTCTTCCTCAGAAAACCCTTCCACTGGTATTGATACTTTAGAAATACTAGGGCCTATTGCTCAAATATCTTATGATTGCGATTGCAGTGACCCTTTAGTACACAACTTTAGCTCTGA
>CALFBW010000438.1 GCA_937951415.1 uncultured Chitinophagales bacterium
AACCAGAGATAGAAGCCTACAGGAAGTTTACCGTTGACAAAGCGGCGGCCAAGGAAATGCGCGCGAAAGGTTTTGGTGCTAGTTTAAGCCACATTCAAGATGGAATCGCTCGCGGAAGTGCGACTTTAGTCAACTTGAATGAAGAACGAGAGAATAAAGTATTATTGAAAAATGAAGCCGCGGCTGTTTACTCTTTCAGTAAAGGAAGTTCGATGCAACAATACCCAAGTTCGCGCATGGGAACAATCGCCTTACTTCGACAGACTGAGTTGGATGCTACCTGGTATGGCGACGGGTCGAACAAAGACTTGAACCTTAGTCTTCAAGCTTGGAATAAGCTGAGAGATTTACCTCAATTGATAAAGGTAAGCAGTCGATTGGATGTGCTGCGTGCTGACAAATTGGGCGATGAGTTTGGAAGACAATACATCATA
Source organism: uncultured Chitinophagales bacterium (assembly GCA_937951415.1). Taxonomy (GTDB): domain Bacteria; phylum Bacteroidota; class Bacteroidia; order Chitinophagales; family UBA2359; genus CALFBW01. The sequence goes on from CALFBW010000438.1 coordinate 435, forward strand.
GTAGGTGCTGGAGACGAGTTTTTGCGTCTAGAAGAAATTAAAAAAACTGGAGCTCCCTTAGTGGTTCCGATCAATTTCCCAGAGGCTTACAAAGTAAATACTCCTTACGATGCGCATTACTTGGGATACAAAGAACTCAAAGCTTGGGAACTAGCTCCGCAAAATCCTGCAGCTTTGCAAGAAGCTGGGATTCAATTTTCTTTTACCGCTACAGGAATAAAGTCCGGTGATGACTGGTGGAAGAACTTGCGTAAAGCAGTGGAACGTGGTCTAGACAAAGGAGATGCATTGACCGCTTTGACTTCTACGCCTGCAAAAATGCTGGGCGTTGAAAACCTACTAGGAACTTTGGCTAATAATAAACAAGCCAATTTCCTCATTTGCTCGGATGATATTTTCGAAAAAGGAGAAGTACTAGAAAACTGGAGTGGCGGCCAACGGTTCATCTTGAAAAAGAAAGACTTACGAGATTTCGAAGGAGCTTATGACCTTACTTTCTCTACCGATCGAAGAAATAGAAAGGTGGAGATTACTGGAGAGCCAGGTAGTCAGAAAATGGAATTAGTCCTTAATGACACCACACGAGTTCCTATGACCTTTATGGTAGAGGAAGAAAACATTTCCATCCACTACATTCCCCACGAGGCCAATGCGCGTATTAGTCTCACGGGATTAATCAGCGATAAACTCTGGAAAGGGAGTGGACTTGATATGGATGGAAAATGGATCAAGTGGACGCTGGGCAACCGAACAGAAATTCCTGAGAAGGAAGAAAATGAAGAAGAAGCCGGAGAGGACAAGGCCGACGAACTGAAAGAAAAAGCAGAAGACCTTGTTGAAAAAGTGAAAGACGGTAAAGCAGAAGGCACTGAAAAAGAGGAAGAAGAAGAAGAAGAAGTCTTCGGTCCGATCATTTATCCATTCAATGCATATGGTTGGGAAGAAAAGCCAGAACAAAAAACAGTAGTAATAAAAAACGCTACTGTTTGGACCAACACTGAAGATGGCATTTTAGAAGATGCTGATGTCTTAATCAAAAACGGAAAAATTTCTGCCGTCGGGAAAGACCTTTCTGCGGGAGGCGGTGAAGAAGTGGATGGAACAGGGAAGCACCTTACTTGTGGAATCATAGACGAGCATTCACACATTGCTATTAATGCAGGCGTTAATGAAGGAACACAAGCATCATCAGCGGAAGTTCGAATTGGCGATGTCATCAACTCAGAAGACGTTAATATTTACCGTCAATTAGGTAGTGGAGTTACCACCGCTCAATTATTACACGGTTCTGCTAACCCCATTGGAGGGCAGTCGGCCATTATTAAATTTCGTTGGGGTTCTTCTCCAGAGGAAATGAAATTTGAAGGCGCTGATGGATTTATCAAATTTGCCTTGGGAGAAAACGTAAAACAATCGAATTGGGGAGAATATTACAACATTCGATTTCCACAAACCCGAATGGGCGTAGAACAAGTTTATCTCGATCATTTCACTCGTGCTCAAGAATACACAAAGAATACTGCAAGCGACAAACGCCGTGATTTAGAACTGGAGGCTTTGGCGGAGATCATTAACAAAAAGCGATTTATTACTTGTCACTCATATGTGCAATCTGAGATAAACATGCTCATGAAAGTGGCTGAGAAATTCAATTTCAAAATCAACACATTCACGCACATATTGGAAGGCTATAAGGTAGCCGATAAAATGAAAGAACACGGTGCTGCTGCTTCGACTTTCTCCGATTGGTGGATGTATAAGTTTGAAGTAAACGATGCCATCCCGCACAATGCGGCCATTCTTTCAGAGATGGAGATTTTGACCTCCATTAATTCCGACGATGCAGAAATGGCGCGTCGTTTAAATACGGAGGCCGCAAAATCCGTAAAGTATGGAGGAGTAAGCGAAGAGGAGGCTTGGAAAATGGTGACTTTAAATCCTGCCAAAATCTTGCACATCGACGATCGCGTTGGTAGCCTCGAAGCAGGTAAAGATGCCGATGTGGTTTTATGGTCAGGTAATCCACTTTCGACCTATTCCAAAGTAGAAAAGACCTTTGTTGACGGTCGTTTGTATTTCGATAAGGAACAAGACGAGCAGTTGCGCGAAGAGATTCGCGAAGAGCGCAATCGAATCATCCAAAAAATGGTAGGAGCTGCAAAAGCTGGAGCAAAAACCCAAGAACCAAAAATGGAACGACAGATTCAATACCATTGCGACGACATGGAAGTGCACACACACGAAGACCACCACGATCACTAGAAGTAAGAATGGAGTTGACGGAAAAGTCTGTCGCTCATTTTTATTAAAAAAATAAAGCAATGAATAAATACATTTATACATTTTTCTTACTGCTGGTGGGCCTCACTTTAGGAGCTCAAAACTGGATGCCAGCGCCGGGCAAAATTTCTGAAAAGCCCATATACATTGTTGGTGGAACCATTCACCTTGGTAATGGAGAAATCATCGAAGAAGGAATTATAGGCATTGAAGGCGATAAGATCAGCCTAGTCAGCGCCGAAGTGGCAATTCGCATTTCGGAAGATCAAGCCATCCAAATTGATGCTGCTGGAAAACACATTTATCCTGGGCTAATCTCTCCAATGAGTTTAACGGGTTTGGTGGAAGTAGAAGCTCTCCGCCAAACACGCGATTACCGCGAAGTTGGTGGAATGAAACCGCACGTTCGTTCGGCAATTGCCTACAATACCGATTCATGGGTGACCCCAACCATTCGTTCCAATGGGGTTTTGTTATCACAAGCCGTACCACAAGGCGGGCGAATTCCGGGAACCTCGTCAGTGATGCAATTGGACGCTTGGAACTGGGAAGATGCTATTGTTGCGGAAGACAAGGTACTGCACATCAACTGGCCTTCTTCAGTTACTCGTGGAGGCTGGTGGGGCGAACCCGGTCCTATGAAGTCGAACGAAAAATACCAAGAACAAGTCGATGCATTGAAAGCCTTTTTTGGAGAAGCAAAAGCCTACTTGGCTGGAACACCGAAAGAAACCAATTTAAAATTCGAAGCCATGCGAGCTGTCTTCACGAAAGAACGCAAGGTGTTTATTTCAGCGAATCACGCAAAGGATATTTCTTCTGCAGTCTTATTTGCGGATGAAATGGACATTGAAATGGTTTTGGTGAATGGCCGCGATGCATGGCTTATGACTGATTTACTAAAAGAGCATAATATCCCAGTGGTACTACAAAGAACACATTCTTTGCCTTTTCGCGATGGCGACGACATCGATTTAACCTACAGAATGCCTTCCATTTTGCAAGATGCTGGTATTCTTTGGTGCATGTCGGCTCAAACAGGCTCAGGTGAACAGCGCAATTTGCCCTTCACTGCTGGTAAAGCTGTTGCTTATGGAATTAGCAAAGAACAAGCGCTCATGTCAGTGACTTTAAACACTGCAAAAATTCTCGGAATCGAGGAAGATTATGGTTCTTTAGAAGAAGGCAAATCTGCTACTTTGGTGATCTCTTCTGGTGATATTCTGGATGCGATGGGTAATGATATTACGCATGCTTTCATAGACGGAAGAATGGTAAACTTAGAAAATAAACAAAAGCACCTGTACCGTAAGTTTATGGACAAATACGATTTGGAGCACAAGCGGCATTAAGCTTTGCTAATAAATAAGAACACACAGGGAAAAACTTTCGGGTTTTTCCCTTTTCTTTTGCAAGAAAATCCCACGTTTTAATGTTGCCGTAGATTGATTCTGAAGCTACTTAATAGCAGGCTTGACGGTAACAAGAATGTGAAAGACCAAAGGTCAAAAAATGGAAAGGAAAACACTTCTATTGGATTCATGTCTCCTTTAAATATAATATCTTGTGGGTAGTGGCAGTGATTTTCGATTCACAGAAACCAAACAGACTGTCTTCATGTTCATAAGGAACATACTTCGCCATCCATCTTAGTTTATTTCGTAGACATATAAGTTCTATTGAAGTTCAGCGAAATCTTTGACAGTGATCAGATATTTGTTCAGTTCTGTGTGAGGCATTTTACCCTAAAGTTTCAATGGTTAATGCAGCAAAAGGCTTCTCTTCTTCGTATACTTATGTATTCTAATTCTTATGCAAAAACTGGCTAGTCTTCTTTCTTTTTTGACTCTTTTCTTTTTGATGAACACATCCGTTTCTGGACAGTGTTTCGACGATGCGCATTCCATTAACGCCACAGACGCATGGCTTTCTTGTACCGGTTCGGAAGCACCGAATAGTTTGCGAGGAACGGGACATTGGGTAATGTATGATTTGGGCTTTATTTATTACTTAGAGCAAACCCAGTTTTGGAATTACAATGTAGCTGGGGAAACGGGGAAAGGATTCAAAGAAGTATCGATTGATTATTCCGAAGATGGCATCAATTGGACCGAAGGCGGTCAGTTTCAATTGGCGGAAGCCCCAGGAGATTCAGCTTATGAAGGAGTGCTTGGTCCACACCTTGGAACGGTAGCAGCACGATATGTTTTGATTTTCAGTCCGCAAAGTTGGGACAACAATTCTTGCGCCGGTTTGTCAGAATTCAAAGTAAGTGTCAATCCCAGTCCTGATTGTCCCCAGGGTGACAGTGATTTGGACGGCGTTTGTGATGATGAAGATGTCTGTGCGGGTGGTGATGACACTCAAGATGCAGACTCTGATGGCATCCCAGATGCCTGTGATGTGGTTGAGGTTTCCTTAAAGGTCTTTCTAGAAGGTGCTATGTTGATGAATATGAATGCAATGCGTTCTAGTTTGTCCGATAATAATTTATTGCCTAATCAACAACCGTACAACATAGCTCCTTACAATGTAAGTTCTCCTTTAAATGCACCCAATTTCCCTGCTGGCACTGTCGATTGGGTATTGGTGGAAGCTCGTAGTTTTTCTTTCATCGGAGGCTTTACTACAGAAGTCGTAGAAACCCAGGTGGGCTTATTGATGAGTAATGGAGAAATAAAAAGTATTGACGGAGTGCTACCGCTGCGATTTACACAAATTGCCGACGGTTCTAGTTACTACTTTGTTGTGCGCCATCGCAACCACTTAGATGTGATGACGGCAGAACCACTTACCAGTACTTCGCAAGAAGTGGTATACGACTTTACCACCGCAGAAACCCAAGCATTTGGAAATGAGCAACTCAAAGCCACCACGAATGGGGTGTATACCCTGTTTGCAGGCGATTACAATCACGATGGAGTGATTCAAACTACAGATTATGATGAATGGAGAATTGATCCTTCCGTATTGAATGCTTACAAGGCTTCGGATGGCAATTTAGACGGAGTCATTCAAACGACTGATTTTGACACCTGGACGAACAACAAAGCCAAGTTGGGCGTTGATCACATTCAATTCTAATCAGCAATTCTGGTAGTTACAGCATATTTCATCGTCTTTACTTAATAAGACTTAGTCAATAAATGCTGGTTTAATCTGCTTACATCGGACTTATCTGGCTATTGTTGGTAGAGTTAGCCGTCTGGGATTGTCTTGTCTTCATCCGAAAGCTGCATGCCTTCCCATTTTTACAGTCTTTGTGCCATTTTGGACATTAAAAGGACCTGCTTTCCTTATGATCTTTGTGTAGTCAATGTAAAAACACAAGGTGACAAAAATCCAAATCTTTACTCTAGTACTTATCGCGGCGCTTATTTCGAGTTGTTGCAGCACTAAGTCTAGAACGTCCAAATCCAAAAAATCACAAACTATGGAACTGTCTAACAAAGACAAAGCGGTAGCACTTTTAAGCAGCTTTAACACAGGAGATAAAACGCCTATTTCTTACATCAATCCCTCCAAGTACATTCAGCACAATTTAGGTGTTGCCGATGGGCTTGAGGGCTTTGCTGCATTAATACAAAGTCTTCCAGAAGGATCCATCAAATGCGAGGTCAAAAGAGCCTATCAAGATGGAGATTATGTTTTCTTACATTCTGAATATGAATTCTTTGGTCCCAAAGTTATCTTTGATGTGTTTCGTTTCGAAGACGGCTTGATCGTGGAGCATTGGGACAACATGGGTGACAAAACACCTCCCAATCCTAGCGGTCGAACACAAACAGATGGACCTACAGAGTTAGAAGACGCGGATAAAACTGCCAGTAACAAGCAAGTTGTTGAGAAATTCATTGCCGAAGTTTTAATCAATGGAAAATCGGATAACATTACTGATTATATCAACCCAAAGAAGTATCATCAACACAATTCCAGTATTGCTGATGGCTTAGATGGACTAGGTCAAGCTTTGGAATATTTCGCAGCAAACGGCATGGTTCTTCAATACGACAAAGTACACAAAGTACTCGCCGAAGGAAACTTCGTATTGAGCATGAGTGAAGGAAAATTTGGCAAAGGTGATCACGTAGCTTACTACGATCTCTTCCGTTTAGAAGATGGGAAAATCGTTGAGCACTGGGACATCATTGAAAACATTCCTGCGAAAGAAGATTGGAAAAACGACAATGGTAAATTTTAGATATCATCGCCAATATCTATCACAAACTCTTACTTGAAAATTTGCAAGGTTTATAAAACAGAAGACGAGCTTGAACGCAGCCTCAAAAAGGGCTGCGTTTTTTTATGCGCTACAATTAAATCTCAATAATTACATTGTCGTGAATGCGTATATAACAAATTGTACTAAGCGGCTACGCTAATGATTTTTTCCACTAGGAAAAGTATTGCTACTTTTGAGGCAGCGAAAAACTTGCCACAGTCTGGCCTCTTGATGGATCATTTTTACCCAGAGAGCTACATTCTTTGTTGAATGACACTTCAAAGAGCTACTTCAATTGGTCCTCTGAGCCGATGAAAAATTTCTCTTCTAGATTGGTGTTGTATTGCATTCTGCTAGCATACTCCAAGCTAGTAGGCAAGTATTTTTTGCTTCTTTATTTTCGCTTCTATATTTCCAGAACCAATATCTTCATTCCTCACTGATTCCAGTATCGAATTAACTCCTTCTTATTTTTATTACTTCTTGAATGCAGGATAGCATAGGCTATGGGCCTCACTATTATACGAAATTGCGCACTTTGTCATGCACATGTAGAGAATTTAAACTAAAAGATTAGACAAAACTTCTTACATTAGCCTTTGAAGCGTTCCTGAGGAAGCTTTTTGTCTTAAAATTATTTAAACTGGTGTTTTCGGACACCATTTTCCCCAGCGAGGCTGCCTGATTCCCCTCAGGCAGCCTTTCTTATTCAACGATGCTTTTTCAAATAAAAAAGCCCAGAGTTCCTCTGGGCTTTTCAATTTTGGTTTCGTTCCTAACTTTTGTCTTAGGATAGAGTACGTTTGATGGCTATTTCTTCATATCCTTCAATCACATCACCTTGGCGTACATCATTGTAGTTCTTGATTTGAACCCCACATTCCATACCTGAGCTCACTTCTTTAGCGTCATCCTTGAATCGCTTCAAAGAAGCCATTTCTCCATCGAATTTCACAATTCCATCTCGAACCAATCGCACCTTGTGACCACGTTTGATTTTACCTTCTGTTACCAAACAACCGGCAATAGTACCTACACGAGTGATCTTAAATACATCTCGCACTTCCAATTGACAAGTAATGCGCTCTTCGATTTTCGGTTCTAGTAATCCTTCCATCGCCGACTTGATCTCATCAATCGCATCATAGATTACAGAGTACATCCGGATGTCGACCTCTTCTTTCTCTGCCAATTTACGAGCATTTCCTGAAGGTCGCACTTGGAATCCTACGATAATCGCATCTGAAGCCGTTGCAAGCAATACATCAGATTCCGAAATCTGTCCTACTGCTTTGTGTACAACATTCACTTGGATTTCCTCCGTCGAAAGTTTCAACAAGGAATCAGCTAATGCCTCAACCGATCCATCCACGTCACCTTTCACAATTAGGTTCAACTCCTTAAAGTTCTCTAATGCCAATCGACGACCGATCTCATCAAGCGTAATGTGCTTCTTCGTTCTTCGACCTTGCTCGCGGATAATTTGCTCACGTTTATTCGAAAGATCTTTCACTTCCGACTCTTCGTTGTATACCTTCAGTTTCTCCCCTGCTTGAGGAGCACCGTTCAATCCTAGTATCAGAACTGGCGTAGAAGGTCCAGCCGTTTGTACATTGGCTCCACGTTCATCGAACATGGCCTTCACTTTACCGTAATGCGTTCCCGCAAGAACCACATCTCCGACTTTCAGTTCACCCGCTTGAACCAATACCGTGGCAACATAACCACGACCTTTATCAAGAGATGCCTCGATTACAGAACCGATGGCATTTTTATCTGGATTTGCTTTCAACTCCAGCATTTCTGCTTCGAGTAATATTTTTTCTAGGAGGTTCTCAATACCGATTCCTTTCTTAGCTGAGATATCTTCCGACTGGTATTTACCACCCCAAGACTCCACCAACAAATTCATGTTAGATAACTGCTCCTTGATTCGATCAGGATTAGCTCCTACTACATCAATCTTGTTAAAGGCAAAAATGATCGGAACACCTGCTGCCTGCGCGTGACTAATGGCCTCTTTCGTTTGAGGCATCACCGCATCATCAGCTGCAATCACGATCACGGCAATATCCGTAATCTTCGCACCCCTTGCCCGCATGGCCGTAAAGGCTTCGTGACCTGGAGTATCTAAGAAGGTAATTTTCTTACCCGCTTCTGTCATTACTTCGTAGGCACCAATGTGCTGGGTAATACCCCCAGACTCTCCTCCGATTACATTCGCAGATCGAATAAAGTCTAACAAAGATGTTTTACCGTGGTCAACGTGACCCATGATGGTTACGATCGGAGCTCTTTCCACCAAAGTTGCTGGATCGTCCTCTTCTTCTTCTTCTTCAGCACCATCGGAAACA
>CALFBW010000439.1 GCA_937951415.1 uncultured Chitinophagales bacterium
CCAACTTACGCTGCCGATTTAGCCGAACTCTCAATGATTTTCTTAGAAGATCTGAAAGTCTTCGAAAATTCAAAGGTTTATCACTTCTGTAATAAAGAAGAAACGAATTGGGCAGAGTTTGCCGCAGAAATCATGAATTTAGCGGGTAGAGAATGTGTCATAAATCCAATTCCGTCGTCAGAATATCCTACGCCAGCAGAAAGACCACCCTACAGTAGTCTGGATTGCTCGGCGATTGAAAATGATTTAAACATCAGCATCCGTTCCTGGAAGGATGCTTTGGATGAATGCATGGATAAAATAATCATGAAAGAACAATTAGAAAGAATAGATTCAGAACTGTTATTGGAGATTTGCGCTCTAGCAGGGGATGAGATCATGGACGTTTACAGCGGCGATTTTGATGTAGAGAAGAAAGGGGATGATTCTCCTTTAACACAAGCAGATAAAAGAGCGAACGATGTTATTGTTACACGCCTAAAAGAAGCATATCCAGAGATTCCTATTATTTCGGAGGAGAATAAGCTCGACGCATTTGATGTGCGGGCTGAATGGGAGTTTGCTTGGTTGGTTGACCCCCTTGATGGGACCAAAGAGTTCATTAAGCGCAATGGAGAGTTTACAGTAAATATTGCTTTAGTTGGACAAGGGCGAATTATTGCAGGCTACATCTATGTTCCTGTAAAAGAAGAATTCTATTTCGCAAAAAAAGACGAAGGAGCTTTTTGGATGAAACGAGGAGATAATACTGCTGAGAAATTATTGCGTGGAAAAATAGACGGTAAGAAAGTGCGTGTAGCAGCTAGTCGTTCACATTTGAATGAAGCAACATCTGCTTTTGTGGAAGATTTAAAATCGCGCTATGAAGATGTTGAATTAATTCCTGCAGGTAGTAGCTTGAAACTCTGTCTAATTGCCAAGGATGTAATTGATGTTTACCCAAGATTAGCACCAACCATGGAGTGGGATACTGGTGCTGGACAAATTATTGTCGAAGAAGCTGGAGGTAAAGTTTTACAACACGAAACGGGAACAGCAGTCGTTTACAATAAAGAAGATTTACTGAATCCCTACTTTGTGGCCAGTATCGATACATACTAGAATTTGTTAATAAATGAGGGAGCGAGCATACAAATATCCGGCAATGCTGGGGGTTTTTATGCTCGCTCTTTGCTTGTTAAGCGCTAAGCTTGGGTTCTTCTGGGATAATGTGCTCTTAAGCTCAAAGCTGGCGCATTTCTTTTATGAGCAGCCTTGGAATGTTTTCGTTCCTGTCGATGCAGTTGATTGTGGTCATCCTCCTTTCTTTGGAATCTATTTAGCGAATGTTTGGAAACTTTTCGATAAGTCTCTATTTGTGAGCCATTTCGCAATGTTGCCTATTCTATTGATTCTAGCTTGGCATTATTGGAAACTACTGGAATATTTTCTTCCTTCACGACTTTACTGGTTAGGAGTACTGGTTTTTATTCTTGAACCTACTCTTATCGCGCAATGCACCATGGTAAGCAACGAAGTAGTGCAGTTTACTGGCTTTATCTGGGCACTCAGTCTTATCGTACAGCGAAAACAAAATTGGCTTTTCTTGCCAACGGTCATGATGACTGCCGTGAGTATGCGCTCAGTGTTTGTTGTTGTGGGTTTGTTTACTGCGGATATATTGTGGCAACGATTTAAAGCTAAGAAATGGAATTTTAAAGCAGTGCTTCCGTACTTGCCTTCAGCTTTGTTTTTTGTTCTTTGGAATTATTACCACTATCAGGAAGTTGGCTGGGCATTTCTAAACATTGGCAGCCGTTGGGCAACGGAATATGGTTCAAGCGGTCCTAAAGAGTTTGTCCGAAATTTGATTGTAATGCTTTGGCATTTTGTCGATTTCGGACGCATCATTCTTTACTTGCTTGTCCTTATTCCTTTGTGGAATATTTGGAAAAATAAATCTTGGAAATCCATTTATACCGAATATGTAATACTGTTCATTGCAAGCTTAATGCCCTTGTTTTTGTTTTTACTCTCTAGAGATATTCCAATCGGGCATCGCTATTTGACTGGCTGGTATTTATTATTTGCATTGGGTCTGGTTTTGCTTTCTGAGCAAATAAAATGGAAAAACATCAAAAGTAAATTAGTCATTTTTATTTGTAGTTTATTTCTGCTGACTGGAAATTTATGGACTTATCCGGATAAGATAGCCCAAGGCTGGGATTCTACTTTGGGACATATTCCCTATTTTTTAACGAGAGCCGAAATGCTAAACTTTATTGCTGCTAAGGATATTCCGACTAATGCTGTTGCGGCGGGATATACCATGCATACTCCTAGTAAATTTATTGTATTAAATGAGCAAGAAGAAGATTTTTTAAATAAAAATAAAAGTTGGGAACGTGCCGATTATGTTTGGTATTCGAATATAGTAAATGGTTTTACCGATGCTGAAATTGACGAACTTCGAAGTGACTGGATTCTTTTGAAATCCATTGAATCTTTCGGAATTAAGCAAGAGTTATATAAACGAAATAAATAAGAGAAGATGTGTTACACTTTTGCAGCTGCCATGACTGAAAAAGAATTGGAAGAACGTTTTCAAGCAGATCGAGATAATTTCGAACATCATCCAAATTATCATCTTTATGGATTTGTAAAGCCATCAATTAGTATTGTTCAAGCAAAAAATGGGAAAAATTTCCTCAGCAGTGCTTACTGGGGCCTAATTCCTAATTGGGTGAAAAGTAAAGAGCAAGCTGATGAAATTCGAGTAAGAACACTTAATGCAAGAGGGGAGACCTTGCTAGAGAAACCTTCCTTTAAACATCTTGTGGAGCGGAATCGTTGTGTAGTTCCGGTATCCGGTTTCTTCGAATGGAAGCACGAAGGAAAACTGAGAATCCCACATTATATCTTTCGAAAGGATCATGTAATTATGGCATTGGCAGGCTTGCACGATTTATGGATCAATCCTAAAGATGGTACAATTGTAAAAACTTGTAGTATTATCACAACTACCGCTAATCCCTTAATGGCTGAAATTCACAATACGAAAAAACGAATGCCCGTAATATTGAATTCGGCTAGTGAAAAAGCATGGTTAAATGCATCTACGAAGGAAGCAGAAGCGATGCAGTTACTGATTCCGTTTTCGGATCAGGAAATGATGGCACACCCGATAAGTAATTTTATTAATAAAAGAGGGATCAATAGAAACAATAAAGCGCTTATAGCTGAAGCGCCCCTTCCTCCCATTCAAGGGACTTTATTTTAGCTATTATGCCTTCGAAAGATTCGTAACACTTCGTATGGCTTGGGTTAGGAGGCTGCCAAATTCATTCGATTCCGAATCTCACTATATTCTTTCCTGAGGAGGTCTCCGTATTTATCAACTAAATGTTCAAGGATTTTGAC
>CALFBW010000440.1 GCA_937951415.1 uncultured Chitinophagales bacterium
ACTTGGCATGCCGTGATGCTACCCAAAAACAATCTTACTCAAGACCGTCGGCATTCCCACGGCAATCCCCATAATCCTGTATTTTTGCAGGCGATTATGAAACAGAGCTATTCTCTTTCTTGGCTTCTCGGATGTACGCTGTGCTTGCTGCTGGTTTCGGCCTGCGGATGGGGCACTGAAAGTGCTACTACCGAAGAAGAGGAGCCAGTGCAGGAAAGTAATGAAGTGGAACAGCTCTCTGCGAAGATTGCCGCTGATTCAACGAATGCTGAATTGTATTACCTGCGTTCTACCCTGCAAGTGCAGGACGGAAATTTGGGGGCAGCTTCAGCGGATATCATGAAGGCGCTAGAAATTGATTCTGTCAATGCGAACTACTACTTGACAGCAAAGGATATTCTGCTGTCAGCTAATGATGGTGGTGCGGCTGTGAATATGTTACAACGAGGCTTGAAGTTTCAACCGACACATCGTGAGCTCCGAATGGAATTGGCGAAAATGTACGTTTATCTCAACGATAAGGATCGTGCTTTGAAAAACATTCAAGAGCTCATCAAAGTAGATGGAAGCTATCCAGACGCTTACTTTTATCGTGGATTGCTTTTGAAAGAGTCGGGCGACAATGATCTAGCCATCGAAAACTTCATGGCCACGGTAGAATTCGATTCTGATCATTACGGTGCCTACATGCAATTGGGTTTGATGTTTGCAGATAAAGGAGAGAAGATTGCACTGGACTACTACGACAATGCCTTGCGCATCAATCCGAAGAGTGTAGAAGCAGCTTACGGTAAAGCTTTTTATTACCAAGTAAATGATGAAGAAACGAAAGCCATTGAGGGCTATAGAAAGGTGATGAAGATTGATCCGCAGTATGAGCATTCGTACTACAACATCGGGTACATCTATTTTTCACAAGACTCCATTGATTTGGCGGAGAAGCATTTCAAAATGGCAATCGGCGTTTCACCGGCATTTGCGAATGCCTATCACATGCGTGGAATGTGCGCTGAAAAACGAAACGATTTGGAAGCAGCATTACGAGATTTTGAACAATGTTTGGTTTTTAAAGAAGACCATGCCATGGCCTTGGAAGGAGTGAAACGTTTAAAGCGATTGCAAAAGAACTAGTATTTAGTAATAAATAGGAAACTTAAAAAACACGTATTCAGGCCTCTTGTTTGGGCGGAATAAAACAGACTATAATGATTAATATTACTTTTCCCGACGGCAACGTTCGTCAATTTGAAGCAGGAATTACAGGCTTAGGAATAGCCAGTGCATTGAGTAACAGTCTAGCTAAGAAAGTATTGGCGGTGACTGTGAATTCAGAAGTTTGGGACGCTACTCGCCCTATTCAAGAAGATGCGCGCATAGAATTGAAAACCTGGGACGACAAAGAAGGGAAAGCTACTTTTTGGCACTCTTCGGCCCACTTGATGGCAGAAGCTTTGGAAGCACTGTACCCTGGTGTAAAGTTGGCGATTGGTCCAGCAATTGATGCTGGTTTTTATTACGACGTAGACTTCGAAGGAAAGACATTTACGGATAAGGATTTTCAGAAGCTCGAGAAGAAAATGATCGAATTGGCGCGACAGAAAAACGAATACCAGCGCAAGGAGATCAGCAAAGCAGACGCCGTTGCTTACTTTACAGAAAAAGGCGATCCATACAAGCTAGAGTTGTTGGAAGGCTTGGAAGATGGAGAGATCACTTTTTACACACAAGGAGGATTTACCGATTTGTGTAGAGGTCCTCACTTGAAAAATACTGCAAATATTAAGGCGGTAAAGATCCTAAATGTTGCTGGTGCATATTGGCGTGGAGACGAAACGCGTCCGCAATTGACCCGAATTTATGGCGTGAGTTTTCCAAAGGCTGCGCAGTTAGAGGAGCACCTGCATTTATTAGAAGAAGCAAAAAAACGCGACCACCGTAAGTTGGGGCAAGAATTGGATTTGTTTGCCTTTTCCGATAAAGTAGGAGCGGGCTTGCCACTTTGGTTGCCGAAAGGAACTTTTGTACGAAACCAGTTGGAGAAGTACTTGAAGAAAAAACAGTTCCGCCGTGGTTATTTACCAGTAGTAACGCCGCATATTGGCAAGAAAGACTTGTATGTAACTTCTGGGCACTACGAAAAGTACGGGGAAGATTCATTCCAGCCAATCAAGACTCCGAAAACGGATGAGGAGTTTTTGTTGAAGCCAATGAATTGCCCGCATCACTGTGAGATTTACAACGCCCGTCCGCACTCCTATAAGGAATTGCCTTTGCGTTTGGCTGAGTTTGGAACGGTTTACCGCTACGAGCAGTCGGGTGAGTTGCATGGTTTGTCTCGTGTGAGAGGATTTACTCAAGATGATGCACACATTTTCTGTACGCCAGATCAAATCAAGGGCGAATTCTTGGATGTTTTGGATTTGACGATGGAGGTTTTGAATCACCTCGGCTTCGAAGAGTTTACCGCTCAGATTAGCTTACGCGATCCTGAGAATAAGGAAAAGTACATCGGGACGGATGAGAACTGGGACAAAGCAGAGCGAGCGATCATCGAAGCCACAGAAGAACGTGGAATTAAGACAACTACTGAATTGGGGGAAGCAGCATTTTACGGTCCGAAGTTGGATTTTATGGTGAAAGATGCCCTTAAGAGAAGTTGGCAATTGGGAACCATTCAAGTGGATTACAGCTTACCAGAGCGTTTTGAATTGGAGTACATTGGAGCGGATAACCAAAAGCACCGCCCAGTGATGATTCACCGAGCGCCCTTTGGCTCGTTCGAGCGTTTCCTCTCGGTTTTGATTGAAAACTGTGCTGGAAACTTCCCACTTTGGTTGGCTCCAGACCAAGTTGCAGTCCTTCCTTTGAGCGATAGATTCCATGCTTTCTCCGAAGAAGTCTACGAAAAGATGAAAAATGCCGATATTCGTTGCTTTATGGATGAGCGCGCCGAGAAAATTGGTCGAAAAATTAGGGATGCAGAGATGCAAAAAGTACCTTACATGCTCATTATAGGAGAACGTGAGGCCGAAAGCGGCAGCGTTTCAGTGAGAAGACATGGACAAGGAGATGTAGGAAGTATGTCTGTCGAAGATTTCATGAAAAAGTTGGATGCGGAACTAGAATAGCCTTCTAAGCGTTATTGTAGGTGCACAACATGCAAAAAGAAAATTTAGAACTAAAATAGAATATTGAGAAGAAAGAGACCGCAAAGGAAACCCCAGAAACCCAAGCATAGGGTAAACGACTACATCCGAGTACCTGAAGTACGGGTGGTAGGAGATGGTATTGAAGCCACGGTAATGACTACCGAAAAGGCCTTGAAATTGGCCTATGAAAAAGAAATGGACTTGGTTGAGATTTCACCAAATGCTCGACCACCTGTTTGTAAGATTGTAGATTACAAGAAATTCCTCTTCGAACAGCGAAAGCGTGAAAAGGAGATTAAGAATAAAGCTGCAAAAACAGTGATTAAAGAGATTCGATTTGGTCCCAATACGGATGACCATGATTTCGAATTCAAATTGCGTCACGCAGAGAAGTTCTTGAAGGAAGGAGCAAAGGTGAAAGCCTATGTACATTTCCGTGGTCGTTCCATTTTGTTTAAGGATAGGGGAGAAATTCTCTTATTAAAGTTCGCTGATCGTTTGAGCGAACTGGGTTCATTGGAAGGAATGCCGCGTTTGGAAGGTAAACGTATGAGTATGATGATTGCCTCCAAAACGAAAGCGCCTAAGAAGTCGGACAAGAAAAAGGAACGTTCTAAGGATTCTAAGAAAGACGCTCCAGCAGCTGAAGCCAAAGATGCTAAGCTAGCTGAGGCAGCGGACGCCAAACCAGCCACTGATGCAGTAGACGATAAGCCAGCGGCTGATGCAAAAGATGTCAAGCCAGCAGCCGAAACTAAGGATGCAAAAG
>CALFBW010000441.1 GCA_937951415.1 uncultured Chitinophagales bacterium
GATAATTCCTTTCTCAGCCAAATATTTACTTCCTCTATCGAATAAAGCCCAGGCCTTTTTCTTCATTTGTTGGTACACCTTTTTACTCACCAACTTTCTTGCTATGATCTCCGCCTCGGTGATCTCCGTATCGTCTTTGTCTTTTGTGGTTGGTGTCAAAATCGGTTCTGGAAAAGCTTGATTTTTCTTCATGCCATCTGGCACCTCCACTCCACAGAAATTCCTTTGTCCAGCTTCATAACCTCTCCACATTGAGCCTGTCAAATAAGCACGCACAATCATCTCTACTCGAATCGGCTTTGCCTCTTTCACCAAACTGATGTTTGGATCAATTTGACGAATAAAATGATTATCAATGATGTCACGCGTATTTTCAAACCAATAGTTCGTAATCCCGTTCAGGATTGCCCCTTTACTTGGTATTGAATTCTGAATATTTTTATTAAAAGCCGAGATGCGATCGCTCACTACAATCATTCGCGTTTTGCTGTCAATACGAATGCTATCTCGAACTTTACCATTGTGAATGGTTTCTAATTGTGGGCTAGAAAATTTTGATAAACTATTCATGCTCTTTTATTGATCTAAACTTTGATTATTAATGTTTGAAATGACGAGTTCCTGTGAACACCATCGATATACCCAGACGATTACAAGCTGCAATTAAATCTTTATCTCGAATGGACCCTCCAGGCTGAACAATTTTGCGCACACCAAAAGTGGCCGCTAACTCTACATTGTCGGCAAAGGGAAAAAAGGCATCGGAGATTAAATAAGCATTGCCCATTTCTTCTTTTAGATACACTTCAAAATCTTTTTCTTCTCCTGAAAACTCGTTCCTCAAATTGGCCTTACTCTTTTCGTTGGCCAATTGTGTGGCGATTAATCGATTGGGTTGACCCGCACCCATTCCCAATAATTGGAAATATGAACCTTTGCGACGTACGATGGCGATCGCATTTGATTTAATGTTCTTGATAGCTCTTAAGCCAAACTCAATGAGTGCCTTCTCTCGATCTAAGTCAGTGCTCAAGTCTGTTACTGAACTTAACTCATGCGAAGGAATTTGATCTGCGTCTTGCTCTAGCAGACTTCCATTCAAGTATCGATAGTCTTTTTTTGTTTCGTTGAGTTTACGTGGATCAAAACGCAGCACACGCAAGTTTTTGTTTTGCTGTAAGTAAGTTAAAGCGTCCTTATCGAAATCAGGAGCAATAATTACTTCGATAAACTTTCTCTTTGATCGATCTTCGTCTTTAATCTTGAAGAACTCTGCCGTTTCCAGACTTAGCGTTTGATTGAACGCAATGATAGAACCGAAGGCAGAAATGGGATCACCTTGCCAAGCTAATTCCAAAGTCGCCAACTGTTCAGCCCCTTCAGAAAATCCGCATGGATTGGAATGTTTAATAATAGAGCAAGCATGCTTTGCTGGAGCATCGTTAATTGCTTCAATGGCAGCATTTATATCTAAAATATTATTGTAGGATAAAGCTTTACCATTTAATATTTCAATATCATAAATGGAAATATCCGCGCCCTTTTCACGATAAAAATGTGCTGCTTGATGGCTGTTTTCTCCATATCGTAATGGAATACCTTCCTCGAAAGTCATGCGCACAGTCTTCTGCCCTATTGCGGCCGACATTACTGTTGAAACAAAGGCATCATAATCGGCCGTAAGCTCAAATGCTTTGACCATTAATTTCTTCCGAGAGGCATAAGTTAATCCTCCCATTTCTTCTATTTCCTTTTGCACCCAATCATAATCATTAGGATCACAAAGAACCGCGACATATTTAAAATTCTTCGCTGCCGCTCGAATCATCGTGGGGCCACCAATGTCAATGTTTTCAATTTGCTCTTCGAAGCTACCGCCCTTTTCCCATACTTTTTTAAACGGGTATAAATTACAAACAACAAGATCAATCGCTTCGATATTTAAAGCTGTCGCTTCGCTTGCATCTTTTTCTCGGTCGAACAACAAAGCAGATTCCACATTAAAGGAAATGGTTTTCATTCTTCCACCAAAGGCTTCAGGATTTCCACTCACTTCAGAAATTTCGACCGTAGACATACCAGCTTCTTCTAAAACTCGGCGCGTACCACCTGTAGAAATCATTTCACAATTCTTAGCCGCCAAAACTTGAGCAAGCTCCACTAAACTGCTTTTATTCGAGACCGACAAAAGGGCTCTCTTGATTTGAATCACTTCCGTATTTTGAACGGTTTCCATTGCTTTTAAGTCCATTTTATTACTTAATCGTTTTAAAATACTCCACGATGTTTCTAAACAGTTTTAATCCATCTCCTTCTTCATTCCCTTCGAAGCCAGCACGTTTTTTAGCACCCCAATCGGGATGGTTGTAAATGCTCAAGAAAGCCTCTGGATGTGGCATTAATCCAAACACCTTTCCACTGGTGTCTACCAAGCCAGCACAAGCTAAATCTGATCCGTTCGGATTGAGTGGATAAGTGCTTACTGTTTCGCCCATTTCATCGCAATAGGTCAAACAATTGAGAGATTTGGAGACAATCGCTTCTCGAATTTCTGCATCTTTGCAGATTAATTTCCCTTCTCCATGTCTCACTGGTAAAGGCATTACTTCCAAATCCGAAAAGAAATGCGCCGGCCCTGTTTGTAAAGAACGACAGTGTACCCATCTGTCTTCAAACTTCGCTGAATCATTGTGGCTCAAGCTCACCTCTTGTTCTAGTCTTCCATTTATATTCGGCAGTAAACCCAATTTTGCCAAAATCTGGAATCCATTACAGATACCCACAATCATCTTGTCACCCTGCAAAAAATCAGAAAGTTCTTCTAGAAGCGTTTTGCCTGAGGGCAGCTTCTTAAAGCGTATTTTATTGGCCATTACTCTTCCAGAAGCAATGTCATCACCAAAAGAAAAACCTCCTGGAAAAGCAATTATGTCAAAAGCATTTATTGCTAATTGCCCAGAAAGCAATTCATTCAAATGCGCTATTTGAGGTTCTGCGCCCGCTAAACGAAATGCAGCTGCGGTTTCTTCCTCGCAATTAATTCCGAAACCAGTAATTACCAGTGCTGTTACCATTGTATTCATCTGATTCAAAATTCTCTTTTCCAAGCTTCCAATAAATGCTCAACTGAAACCTCTATCAAGTTTTGATTCTCC
>CALFBW010000442.1 GCA_937951415.1 uncultured Chitinophagales bacterium
GGTTACATGTGGATTACCAACGATACACAAAGAGCAGTGAAGAAGATTGAGATGTCCATCCTCGATAATGTGAATGTGAATTTCGTTAAGGATTTAAAGGCCGTTCAAGAGTTCGAATACATTGACTCGGGCTGGTTGGTAACAAAGGATGAAATTACTATTGACTTCGATATTTCTGTTTCCAGTGAGGGTATTGGGCTCTTTGGAACAAGGACGGTCTCCTATAAAGACTATTTATTAAATAAGGAGGCAGACCCTAAGTGGTATAAAGGTGTCGATTTGTTGCAAATAGACGAAATGTCTATGGAAAAAGACGATACTTTTTGGGAGGATGCGCGGCACGAAGAGCTTTCAAAATCGGAGGAGAATATCTACACGATGACGGATAGTATTCAAGAAATTCCGGCTTTTAAGCGAGCGGCAGATATTGCAGTATTGTTATTAGCAGGTTATACAGATGTGGGTCCTTGGTCAATTGGTCCTGTAAATGCTTTTTACAGTTTTAATGATGTGGAAGGCTTTCGGGGACGATTTGGAGGCAGAACCAATCAGAAGTTGAGTAAGAAATTCCGTTTTGAAGGTTATGGAGCCTATGGATTTAAGGACAAGCGGTGGAAATTCTTTACTGGAATTCAGTATTCTTTTAATCGTCTCGGATTTAATGTCTACCCCTTCCATGAGGTCAATTTTACCTACCAAAGGGATACCAAGTTTCCTGGGCAGGCTTTAGAGTTTATTCAAGAGGATAATGTCTTACTCTCTTTTAAAAGGGGAATAGCAGACAAAATGTATTTTGACGAGAAATTTTATGTCGACTACTTTAGAGAGCACCGCAATAGACTGTCTTATCGTGTGAGCTTCCAAAATTTACGTCAAGAAGCGTACGGAAATATGCGCTTTGAAAGACAAGCTGCTGATGGGGCAACTACTTTAGTGGATGAAATTAGAACAAGTGAATTTGGACTGCATTTGCGTTTTGCTCCTAATGAACAATTCTACCAAGGAACCACCTATCGTTTACCGATATTTAATCAACACCCAATTTTTAATTTGAAAATTTATCAAGGAGTGGATGGCTTATTGGGGGGGCAATACAGTTACCAAAACGTAGAGTTCAGTATATTTAAGCGGTTCCAATTAAGCCTATTTGGTTTTACAGATGTGATTGTTTCTGCCGGAAAAATATTTGGAGATGTTCCATTTCCATTATTGTACCAGCACAGGGCAAACCAAACCTACTCGTACCAACTGCAGTCGTACAACTTGATGAATTTCCTCGAATTTACCAGTGATCAATTCGTTAGCTTGAATGTGACACATTTCTGGAACGGATTTATTTTCAACCGTATTCCTTTACTGAAACGTTTGAAGTGGAGAGAGGTAATGACGGTGAAAGCATTGTATGGTGGAGTAGGAGAAAATAACTTGCCAGAAAATAATTCTGATTTGTTTCTGTTCCCTGAGTATGTGGATGGAACACCGAATTCTGGTTGGGGTGATAAGCCTTATGTTGAAGCCAGTGTAGGAATTATGAACGTGTTTAAAATGTTCCGATTCGATTTGGTGAAACGATTTACCTACTTAGAAAACCCTGATGTTTCAGACTTAGGGGTTCGTGGTCGATTTAGAGTAGAATTCTAAAGCATTTTGATTTTGAAAAAAAAAGGGGAGCGATATATTCGACTCCCCTTTTTCTTTGTCTTTTTTTATTGACAATCAATTGTTTTTTCTGTGACACTGAGCGAAGTAATTTCTCAGAATTTTGATTAAAAACGAGATGAGAAATCGTAAGAGACCAGAAATTAGTGCAGGTTCTATGGCTGATATTGCCTTTTTATTATTGGTATTTTTTCTAGTAACTACTAGTATGGATGTTGATAAGGGAATATTTGTACGATTACCGGCATTTACTGAAAAAACACCCGATAGATTGCCTGCTCAAGCACGTGAGGTACTTGAGGTGCTGATTAACAAAGAAGGACATTTATTGGTAGAACAAGAAGAATTGGATTGGGAACAGCTAGCGCCCACAGTTCTTGAACATTTGTTAAACTATGGAGCACAAGAACATTTGTCGACCAGTCCTAGTAAAGCCATTGTTGCCTTGCAAAATGATCGCGCTACCATTTATCAGGACTATTTAAGGGCTTACAATGAGATTAAGACTGCCTATCGCCTAGCTAGGGAAACCTTGGCAATTGAGCACTTTGGGAAGTCTATAAATGAACTAAGTGCTGAAAACTTGGAGGACTTGAAAAGGACTATTTGTCCCTTGCGTTTATCCGAATCTGATCCCTATGATTTCGAGTAGTAAGAGGAGTTTTTTACCTTCGTGTATGCTACAGTTTAAATTCGGTATTATTTTAGTTTTTTCACTTTTTTCTTTTGTTTCTCTCTTCGCGCAATTAGGTGCAAACTTTTCAGAAGCTGGAGACTCCATGCTACTTTATTTAGGCAAAAGTGATTGGAAAGATACCGAGTTCGAGTCTGATCATATTGAGTCTTGGGCCAAGCAAGAAAGGAAAACTTCTTCGGGACTAGAAACAAGCTATCACGGCGTTCGAGAGAAGTGGAATGATGGCAAACTAGAAGGCAAATGGGAGCTTTCCATGTATTGGAGCAGCCGAAAAGATAGTATGTTTTTCACGGAAAAAAAGGAGTCATCAAATGAGCCTAGAAGGTTTTATGCAACAGAAGCGAAGGGTCAGATAATTCAATTTGAGGAGTTAAAACAAAATGGAGCTAGCTGCAGTTATGAAATACCTATGGCCGGGGGTTTAGATTTTAGTTTTGCGGAGTATGCAAGTCCTGGTGCTGTTCATAGTTATGAAAAGGTATATCCTCAAAGAGAGCAACTGGATTCTACTTGGCAAATAGAGCGTTTTGAACCAGTCGCCATGGCGCATTTTAGGGGTTTATGTGCAGTGAACGATAGCGTTGTTTGGGCCAGCGGTATTGCTGGTGTGGTGGTAAGAACGGAAGATGCGGGAAAAACTTGGTGGGCTGATAGTTTGGAAAATTGTGCAAAGGTAGATTTTCGAGACATTCATGCTTGGGATGCCGATAATGCTTTAGTAATGGCTGCAGGAGAACCTGCCTTGATGTACCGAACAGAAGATGGTGGACAGTCTTGGGCTTTGGTGTATGAAAACAATTCACCAGGGATTTTCCTAGATGGAATAGATTTCTGGGACGAAGAAAAAGGCATGGCTTATGGAGATCCTCTAGATGGCGCGTTTGTGATTCTTTATACGGGAGATGGAGGTAGAACTTGGGAGCAATTGCCTGCCGCTCAATTACCGATTCCACTTACAGAAGAAGCAGGTTTTGCAGCAAGTGGAACTGGGATTAAATGCCTGCCTGGAGGTTGGGTTTCGATCGCTACTGGTAATGGGGAAACTGCTCGGATATTGAATTCGAAGAATTATGGGAAAAGCTGGACGCTCGAAAATACTGAAATGCGTTCTGCAGAAGGATGCGGAATATTTAGTTTCGATTTTTGGAATGAAGAAAAGGGAATATTAGTCGGTGGTTGTTATGAGAAGCCTACTGAAACCGAGGCAGCCTCTGCTTATTGGGATTATCCATCCGGAGCCTGGATGAATTTCGAGAAAGGCACTTATGGGTATCGATCTTGCGTTCGGTTTTTTACGGAGTCGAACGCATTTGCTTCGGGAAGAACAGGTATAGACTTTTGGAAGAAGAACCACCGTTTGTTGGAGGGTGGATCGTGGCAACAATTGACTACCGATTCTTATTATTCATTAAGCACTTCGGAGAATTTTATCTACTGTTCTGGGAAGTTTGGAAAAATTGCACGTATTTCTTCCTCTAAAAGACGTCGTTAGGAACTCCTTTGTGATTGTTTAGGTTTATGGGGCGATGATGCATTTATTACCAAATGATTTGATGCGCATGACCAAAGAAGAATTAAAAAAGAAAAGCAAATTCCTCAGCTTTGTTTTACGTCACAAACCGCAGAAAATTGGTTTGTCAATGGATGAACAGGGCTGGGTAGAGGTAAGGCATTTATTAGAAAGAGCTAAGGCACACAAGGAGTTTTTTGATGCAGCTATTCTAGCAGAAGTGGTGCAAACCAATGACAAGCAACGTTTTTCCTTTAGTGAAGATGGCGTATTTATTAGAGCCAATCAAGGTCATTCTATTGGAATTGATCTAGCATTGGAAGCGATAAAACCTCCTGAGTTTTTGTACCACGGAACTGCGACACGTTTTGTAGAGGCCATTCGTAAAAATGGCTTGAAGAAAATGAAAAGACAGCATGTTCATTTATCTCAAGAATTAGAGACTGCCCAGACGGTAGGTGCTCGTCATGGAAAGCCATTTATTTTTGTAATAAATGCGAGAGAAATGCATAAAGCTGGACACGAGTTTTATTGTTCAGAAAATGGGGTTTGGCTTACGGATAAAGTGCCAGCCAGTTATTTGCAAGAGGAAGATAGAGATTGGAATTAGAGCCATTTGGGTAATAAAGGAATTCCGGCAGTCGTTTCTAGGCAATGAAAGGAAAGATTCTTTTAGGCTTGATTTTATTGGTTTTGTTAGTGGGTTTTCTATGCGGGCAGTACTTGAAAGAAGGGAAGGCTATGTCTGTTGTTCAAGAGAATCGTTTAGCAAGTGCTATTAAGACAGAAGAATTTGCTGCGCTTTCGTATGTTGAAAGAGCGCCGATCTTGGCGAAGCTGAAAGAAAAGAAGCGATCAGGCGATGCGCTTCATGTACACGTTTTTGTACCACTTTGTGATAATAAAAACCAAGGAATTGTTCCCGTTCCGAAAGCTTTGGGGAATGGCTTTCAACCAGAATCGAATTTGTACTGGGGAGCCGCCTATGGCATACACACCTACTTTAAAAGGCATGCCGACTGGAAATTGGTAAAAAGACAGCGAGTTATCTCTGAGTCGGTTTTAGAGCGGGTTATTTATTATAATAAATTAAAGAATTGCTATTTAACAGCTGATGCTTATCGAGGAGATCGAATGGCGGCTTGTTTGACGGATTTCTTAGGAGCTCTTGGAGGTATGGAGTACAAGCATTTTTCGCGAGAGAAGAACGATCTAGTATTATATGGGGAAGCAGATTTATTAGTTTTTAATGGACACAACGGCTTGATGGATACAGAGGTCTCTTTGAGTGGAAATGCAGATGGTAAACAGCGGGAAGCTGCAGTGATCGCCTGCGCTTCTTATTCCTATTTCGAGCAAGCATTTTCTCGTGCGCAGGCATATCCGCTTTTTACGACCACAAATTTATTGGCTCCAGAGGCTTATGTTTTGGAACGGGTAGTTTCCAATTGGGCAGAAGCAAAAACAGGTGAGGCGATTTTGAATGCGGGCGCAACTGCTTATAATAAATACCAAAAGTGCGGAATCAATGGCGCACGTAGACTTTTTCAAACGGGCTGGACTGTCGATTGAAATTATGACGAGCTCTTCTTATCTTAAGGAATGAATTGGAAAAAGATCTCTTGCTTCCTAGGTATCGCCTTTGCCTGGAGTTGGTTTGCTGGCCTATTAATGTATGGCTTTGATTTAGACTTGAAGTCGATTTGGGGACTTCTATTGGTGGGAGGAATGTACATGTCGGGCCCAGCGGTAGCCACTTTTATTGTTCAGAAACTCATATACAAAGAGCCGCTTTCTGTTTACGGTCTAAGGATGAAGGGTTTCAATCCTTGGTGGTTACTACATACTATTGGCCTCTTCCTTTTTGCTTTTCTTTCCTATTTTGGCTTAGTGTACCTTTTTGGTGATGTTTTAGGCTGGTCTTTGGCTGGCCAGTTAAATTTTGGAGAGGCAGAAGTCTTGGCTAAAGCCAAAGAATTGGTTATTTCTCTTACGGGAGATGCTGCCGAAGCCGAAAAAGTGAGTTTGCCCGCTTCTCCAATGGTACTTTTTTGGGGAAGCATTCTCTTGGCAATAGCGAGTGCCTTTTCAGGAAATTTGCTCTTTATGTTTGGGGAGGAATTGGGTTGGCGGGGACTTTTACTGGGGGAGACACAGTCTATGGGCTATTGGAGCTGCAACCTGTTTGTCGGCTTTTTCTGGGGCTTATGGCACATGCCTATCATTCTTCAAGGGCATAATTATCCAAATACTCCCGTGCTAGGCGTTGTTTTGATGATTGTCTTCTGCATAATTATGAGTTTCCTTTTTTCCTATGTACGTTTAAGGTCGGGAAATTTGCTAGCGCCCTGCGTGTTACACGGCTGTATCAATGGATCTGCACAGTTGTGTGTGCTTTTTGTAGCTGGTGGACATGAATTAGTGAGTAGTATCGTAGGACTCCTGGGAATGTTGGCATTTCTGCTGGCTGGACTCCTTCCTGTCTTGCTTTTCGATCGCGGTTTTGTATCGAATTTTACAAAACTCTCTTAAGTCTGAAGCCAAAAAATCATCCTTTTTTTCTTTTTTTGTTCGCTTTTTAAGCTGCATATTTGGACTGTATCTGGGGAAATTCCTCAGTTTGATGAGGTTAGGGTCGCTCTTTTACCAGCGAAGAGTGAAGCCTTCCTCATCTATAACATTTCTACTTTCTTTTTGAGCACATTCTCCGCTCGTTTTATTACCTATTGACGTTCTTTTTTAACCTTTTGGAAATAATGCTTTTCTGATTAATCGTGTGTTTCATTGATTTTGAGCTCTTTAGGCCTATTAGATGAGCTTGCTTTGCACTTTGAGCTAATTTATCGCAAATGGATGAGATAAAACATCCTATTATTGTCCTGTCATAGCAACGGCAGGATAGGAGTAGTTTCCCGGCAGATATTATTTCTGTCCTGCCATCTTGACTTCCACTAGAACTTTGCCTGCTTTTAACCTGCTCTACTGTATGGCTTTATTGTCGCGCATGGAGAAGTAGGGCACTAGGCTTAGTGGTTTTCATAAATAATTAGTCCTTTCAATTTGTATATAAATACGCATTCATATTATTCCTTGCGTTACGGAACCATTCCTGTTGAGGACTTGGTAACACAAGCCAAGCAGCTAGGAGTGGAGCAAATGGCGCTAACAGATATTAATGCAACAACTGGCGTATTTGATTTTATTGCTGCTTGCCGAAGGGAAAACATTCATTCAGTTATTGGAATTGATTTTAGAATAAATAATCGTCAGCTCTTTGTGGCTTTGGCAATAAATAAAGAAGGCTTCCGAGAAATGAATGAGCTCCTGAGTTTTCACAATCGGGAGAAATTGCCTCTGCCCGAACGGCCAGCACCTTTTCAGCACGCTTATGTTATTTATCCCCTAGGGAAAGAGCCCGATATTTTAAGAGAAAATGAATACATAGGCGTAGCCATCAGCGATTTTCATAAATTGAACCGTGCGCCTTATGATAATTTGCGAAATAAATTAGTCCTCTTACATACGGTGACCTTTCGTACAAAACACGAATGGGAATTGCATCAATT
Organism: uncultured Chitinophagales bacterium; assembly: GCA_937951415.1. Lineage (GTDB taxonomy): Bacteria > Bacteroidota > Bacteroidia > Chitinophagales > UBA2359 > CALFBW01. The sequence continues at coordinate 7,433 of CALFBW010000442.1, forward strand.
ATTGCGCTCTGTTAGCAACAATTGTCTTTTAGCACGTTTAAAAAAGGAAGACGTATGTGGTGCTTATGAGTTCATGCTTTCCCCCGATCAATTGCGTGAATACTGCCAGCAGTTTCCCTATTTATTAGAAAATACCCAGCGCTTGTTGGGGCGATGTTCTTATGAAATAAATTTTAGTGAGCCGAAAAATAAACAAACCTATACCAACAGTCGATACAGCGATAAATTGCTCCTAGAAAACTTGGCTTATGAGGGCATGGAGCGACGTTATGGAAAAAACAATGCGGAAGCAAAACGTCGAATCCAAAAGGAATTGGAAGTGATTGAGCAAATGGGTTTTCTCGCCTATTTCTTGATTACTTGGGATGTTATTCGCTACAGTACAAGCCGTGATTTTTTTCACATTGGACGGGGAAGTGGTGCGAATAGTATTGTGAGCTACGCCCTGGGAATTACTGACATTTGTCCCATAGAATTGGATTTGTATTTTGAGCGATTTTTAAATCCAAGTCGAACCAGTCCACCAGACTTTGACATCGATTGGTCCTGGAAGGACAGGGACGCCGTGCTCGATTATATTTTCAAGCGCTTCGATACCAAGCACACTGCCTTTTGCGGAACCATTGGCTCTTTCAAGCACCGTTCTATTATGCGGGAACTGGGAAAGGTATATGGTTTGTCCAAAAAGGAAATTGATGTTTTAGCAGGCAGCCGTGCTGAGCAGCACGATATGAATTCAGTAGTACAGAAAATTCATTATTACGGTAAAATGTTGGCGCGTTTTCCCAATCAAAGAAGCATGCACGCTTGTGGCGTTTTTATTTCTGAAGAACCACTCTGTTGTTATACGGCCCTAGATATGCCGCCCAAGGGTTTTCCTACTACTCAATTTGACATGTATATTGGGGAAGACATCGGTTTCGAAAAACTCGATGTGCTCAGTCAAAGAGGCATTGGGCACATCAACGACTGTGTAGATATTGTAGCAGAAAACCGCGGCGAGAAATTGGACATTCGGGCGGTGGACAAATTCAAATACGACCCTAAAACCAATGCGATGTTATCGCGGGGACAGACTTTGGGTTGTTTCTATATTGAGAGCCCAGCCATGCGTGGATTACTGCGTCGCTTGAAATGCGACAGCTACAAAGTGTTGGTGGCAGCCTCTTCGGTGATCCGTCCAGGAGTTGCCAAGTCGGGAATGCTGCGCGAATACGTTCGAAGGCACAACGATCCAAGTAATTTTGAATATTCCCACAAGGTTTTTGAAGAGCAGCTCGGCGAAACCTATGGGATTATGGTCTATCAAGAAGACGTGATCAAAATTGCGCACCATTTTGCGGGTCTCGACTTAAGTGATGCCGATGTTTTGCGCCGCGCCATGTCCGGGAAGTCTAGGGGCAAGAAGGAATTTGAGCGCATCCAACGCAATTTCTTTAAGGGCTGTAAAGAAAGGCATTATCCGGATGATTTGGCTAAGGAGGTGTATCGACAAATTGAATCTTTTGCTGGCTATTCTTTTTGCAAAGCACACTCGGCCTCGTATTCTGTAGAGAGCTATCAGAGTCTTTATTTGAAAGCGCATTTTCCCATTGAGTTTATGGTGGCAGTCATTAATAATTTTGGTGGTTTTTATCGAACCGAAGTTTATTTTCACGAATTAAAAATGGCAGGTGCCAACGTACATAATCCCTGTGTCAATAAATCGGATTACCTAAACACTGTACAAGGAAGAGATGTGTATGTAGGTTTCGTGCATTTGCAAGCGCTCGATAAAAAGACTGCCGAAAGTATTGTACAAAATCGTCTAGAAAATGGAGATTATTTTTCATTGGATAACTTCATTCAGCGTGTTCGAATTGGCATCGAAGGTTTGCAGATTTTAATTTTTGGTGGTGCTTTCAGATTTACTGGAAAATCTAAAAATGAATTGGCCTTGCAAGCTCGAATGCTGCTAGGAAAGCATACAATGAAAGTAGCAGAACCTACTTTGTTTTATGAAGCCCCGAAGCACTTCAAATTACCAGAACTAAAGCGTTCGCCCTTTGAGGATGCTTTTGATGAATTGGAACTTTTGGGTTTTATGACCAGTTACACGCCCTTTGATTTACTGCAAACTGACTTTCGTGGTGACTTACAAGGAGAGGAGATGTTGAAATATGAGGGAAAGAAGGTGCGGATGTTGGGCTTTTTGATAAGTCGTAAAAACGTACCAACAGTGGCGGGCTTGATGAATTTTGAAACCTGGATTGATCAAAGTGGCAGTTATTGGGACAGCACACATTTTCCGAAGGCATTGCAACACTCTCCCTTTCAGGGCGCGGGTTGCTACATGCTTTACGGCCGTATTGCGGTAGACTTTCATTTCCCTTCCATTGAAGTAGATCGCATGGAGAAATTACCCATGATTCCCGATCCGCGCTATTCCGATGAGAGCTATCAACGCCCCGTAGATTTACCAAGGGCTGGAGACAATACCCCTGCTATGACGAGACGTGCTCCGTATCCGAAGAAGGGAACGATTAAATTCTAGTCAAGTCAAGCAAGCCAAGCAAAGCAAAGCAAAGAATGATCACTTCGGGCTAGTGTTATGCTAATAAATGTCTGTGAAGTAATCGAAAATACGATAGAACAACTTTAAGGGCTGCAAAGTATACAACTGCCCGATTAGAACTGGTTCCCGACGACTGGTTCAATTTCAGACATCTGGGTACAGTGCATTCCTAAGTCCTCATACTTCTCGCAAATCCCCAATATGAAAGAGCCAAAAAATCAGCAGAAAGAAGCCGAACGATTCGCTGATAAACTTCTACAATTCATTGAAAGCAACTACCTTAGCCGTAGAAATCAAGTCATGGGAAAGACATTAACGGACCTCCAAAAGGCCCATCTAAGAAGCAAGGGCCTTAGCGACGAAATTTTAGCAAAGTTCACAGAGCTAAAAATTGATTCGAAGGAAGATCTCGCTGCAGTTGGTACTGCGCAAACCTTAGTAGAGATGACAGGAATGTCCCTAGAAACTGCGAAGACGGTCCTAGAATGGGCAGGTACCTCAGCAGCCAATACTGGAAGGGTCGAAGACGTCTGACTGGTTGAAAGGGGAAAGAAAGGCTATGTTCTATTTCTAGGGCTTCAGCCTACGAAATCTACTTGTAGCATAAAATACTAGAAGGGTTCCCAAAGAAAAAATGCGTTAAACATGACTTGACTACATAGTCATTTACAGAGATAAAAAGCATGTGGAAAGAAAAGAAAGCAAGTAAGGCTGAGGTTTACGATGAAAAACTATTTGAAGAGGGCATTTTCTATATGAACTCCAATCAATGGTTAATGGCATACCTTGTTTTTGAAAAGATAATCGAACAGAAAAAGGATAAAACAGTTCCCACTCTATATAATTTTGCATTGTGCAATTTTTATGCAAAAAAATATAAGACGACCCTTTTATTCCTAAATGAAGCCTTGATGCTGCTGAAATTCAAAGTTCCTTCCCATGAATCAAATAACAATACTTTAGAAATCTTACTTGAAGATGAGTACAAGAATAGTCATTACAAGAAAGCATTAACAGCCTCTATTTCGGAGTTAAATCAAAAGGAAATAAAACTGCGAATCAGAAGATTATTGATAGATACATACCTTGAAACTGAAAATTGGCAAGAAATATTAAGGCTTGCAAAGCTTACAGATATGGCTAAATGTGATAATGTCAGAATTGCTTTTGAAAAAGCGGAATTAGCCGTTCGATAATGCAAATTCAGTAACAAACCTAGGAGAATCCATAGAAAAGTAAAAATGAATTTAAGAGAAATAAATAGCGCCTATTCAAAAGGCGAAGATATTGTTGCAATAAACGAATTGTACAAAAAAGCCATTGAAAATATTGACGACGAAGGAAAGCTAGAGATTTGGAAACATGTGTGCAGCTATGCAAATGTTCCAATGATTGAGCACTTTATATCTATTGACTGGGAGCCTCGAAGAGTGGAAGATAGATACAAAAACAATCCTCTTCATTTTCTAGCAAACGGTGAAAATGATTCCCTTAGAAAAAGTGAAGACATTCGTAAAGCAACAGCGATTTTACTTGAAGCCAAAGTAAGTCCGCTAAGAAAGAACGATAGGGGAGAAACAGCCTTAATGCTCGCAGCCAAAATTGGTTGTTTTGAAATGTTAGCAGTCTGTGAAGAAAATAAAAAGAAAACCAATCTAGTAGATTCAAAGGGGAATACACTATTACACATTGTGGCCGACGCATCAGGCAGCTGTGTTTCAGGTTTGGGCTATGCGAAAAGAGATTTAGAAAATAACCTTAAGGATGAATCCTTTAATCCAGACATGGATTACCAAGTGAGGCAAAGAGAGTCTTTAAAAGTGAGGTATGCCGCAGAACAAAAAGCCCTAGATCGCTTGCTTAGCTTTACTGAAATGTGTTTGGAATTTGGACACGATCCCTTTACTAAAAATGGAAGAGATGAAACAGCTCTTGATCTAGCCATTCGGCAGAAATCTAAAATGATTGGCGCCCTACTGAATGGGGCGGATATTAAGAATGATGAAAAAAGGGAATTGCTAATTCATGCTGGCGGCCAAGATATCTATCAAGCCTGCATAAATAATGATCTAGAAGGCGTCAATGCTCTTATCAAACTTGGTGCTTCACTTGACAGTGAATACGACAAAGAAGGGGACAGGTTTCAAGGACTGTTACCGCTTTCCATTGCCGTAGCGAATCACAATGCTGAATGTGTAGATGCTTTACTAAAAGGTGGTGCCAATTCAATGCTCAACGACAGTAAATCGTGGCATCCGCTTAGATATTTATATTCTGTAAAACATTCTGCAAGCACCAAGTCCGCTGACTTCGAAAATAAGTCCTTCACAAAAATATTAAAAGCCTTTCTAGCGAACAATTATGCTATTGACTGCTTGTTGGATGACGACGAAAATACCTTATTAACGCTTTCCGCCAGGTATGCCAATTCACTCACGATGTATAATAGCAATACCATAGCAAAAACAATCATTGAAGAAGCCATCTTTGCCAATGCAGATTTAGACAAAACTAATGTAGAAGGCATTTCTGCACTCATGTACTTGTGTGCAACCAGTCCGGACAGGGGAGAAAGAGAATTGCTGACCTTACTAGAAGAGGGTGCGTCAACCGATTTGAAGGACAAAAATGGTAAAACTGCTCTAATTTATGCAGTCAATAATAAAGACAAAACTGCTGCTAAATCGTACTGTGAACTACTCGAACAATTCGGAGATTTACTGATTGATCACAAAGACAATAATGAGAAATCTGCCCTTGAATATGTAGTGGAAAATAACAATGAGAATTTAGTGAGCTGGATATTGGAAAGATCATAAGGCAAGAAATAAATAAAAAAAATAAAAGGGTAAATTGAATCAAGTATGGATAAAATATTTTTGAACGCCTGTAAGAACAATCAAAAGAGAATTGTGGAAACTTTTTTGAAGAAGGGCGGAATTGATGTAGATAAGCGGGATGCACAAGGCAATACGCCTATGTATTATGCGGCAAAAAAGGGTGCGAGAGATATAGTGAAAATTCTTGTAGAGGAAGGGGCTGATGTAAACTTGGCTAATAATTACAGTTCTACACCCTTACATATTGTTTCTCAAGCCGGAAACAAAGAGATCGTTGAAATTCTATTGAAAAATGGAGCCGACGTTAATGTAACGGATAATGCAGGGAAAACACCACTCATTTACTCCCTCGCAGATGGAAGAACAGAATTCACGAAATTTCTGTTATCCAAAGGAGCAGATAAAAGCATCAAGGACAACGACGGATATAGCGCCTTAGATTATGCTACCAGCAGGGGACTTAGAGATCTTGTTGCTTTACTAGTGGGAGATACCGAGGAAAAGGACAGTTCAGGAAATACCTCATTGCATCAAGCAGTATGGAACAATGAGGCGGAAGTAGTAAGCGAGCTATTAAAAGCAGATGCAACCGACATAAATGCACTGAATGACGAGGGAGAATCGGCGCTCGTTTTGGCTTGCATACGAAACAACTTGAGAGTAGCCGAAATTCTGCTTGAGAAAGGAGCAGATATGCTATTGAAAAGGCTAGATGGAAATTCGGTTTTACATTATGTAAGTGGAAGAGGAAATCTAGAAATAGCCAAGCTTTTCATTGAAAAAGGCATTGAAATAGACCTGAAGAATAATGAAGGGGAAACACCCCTGATCGTAGCTGCTATTTGTGGATTTAATGACTTGTCTGGATTCCTAATCGAAAGCGGCGCGAATGTAAATGAGAAAGACAACGATCAATGTTCTGCGATGCATTATGCTGCTGAGAAGGGATACAACGAAATTGTTGAGCAATTGATAATGGCAGGAGCGGAGTCCTAAATCCTAAACGAAGAATGATAAAGCTGGCGATTTAACAAGAACTGCTAGTCGGACAAGGAAGTCAAATTGATTGTTGGAAAAGTGGGGGATGAGTTGTTAAGTGCTCAATAGCCAAAATAGCTATACACCATAGCTCAGAAAGTATACCCCACTTTCACTTCGTAATTATCGAATAAATGGAACTAAAGCACTTTTGTAAGTTGTTGAATGTGTGCAGTCTAGTATGTATCTTAGAAGAGAGAAGCGGGACTGCTCTTAGATAAGGAATAAACGCAATAGGGGTGAAGGTGCGTTTACATAATGTTAGTAAGAACTTGTGTAAAAGGGTTTCGGCTGTGAATTACTATAGACAAGTACGGTTCAAGAATGACAAGTTTTTATGTCTTGAAGTATGTTGTTTAAAAGCCGAATTTGTAGTGCTATTGCCGTTAGATTTGTTCGGTAATAGACAGGCCGAATTGGAAAGAAAAACGAACCAGTGAAAAGAAGAAAAACAAGCTCTTACTATTATGAG
>CALFBW010000443.1 GCA_937951415.1 uncultured Chitinophagales bacterium
GTTGAACTTGATGAAAGGTGTTGTAGAAGAAGGAACGGGAAGACGTTTACGCTATAAATATGGGTTAACCGCCGAAATGGCTGGCAAAACAGGTACGACCAATGACAACTCCGATGGTTGGTTTGTAGGTATGATTCCGAAATTAGTAGGAGGCGTTTGGTCCGGTGGCGATGAAAAAGCCATTCGGTTCCGCGATACTGGATTAGGCCAAGGAGCAAATATGGCATTACCCGTTTGGGCGAATTTCCTCAAAAAGGTCTATGAAGACGAAGATCTCGGAATCTCGCAAAACGATCAATTTGCCCGCCCTGAGCAGCGATTGGCGGTAGAGTTGGATTGCAGCAGATATCAAAGTGGTGAAGGACCTGTTCTCGATGACTATCCAACAGAAACCTTGGATAGTCTCAAGATTATCAACGAGCAGGGAAGTCCCGAAGATGAATACGATATAGAATTCAACTAGTATTTAATAATAAATGAGAACGCGGCTTTAGAACATTCTGAAGCCGCGTTTTTTATTGCCAAGAGCAATGAAGATAGCCTAGAACAGGAATCAACTAAACAGTACCATCCTCTCGAAAATATTGGTAGATGGCTTTGGCTTTTTTCTTATCTACAATCTTCTCCAAATCTTCGAGACTAGAAGTTTTTATTTTCTTCATGCTTTTCAAATTCTTCAGCAGCTTTATGGCAGTCGCTTTCCCAATCCCTTGAATTTCTTCCAACTCCGACTTGAAAGTGCCCTTTGAGCGCAAATTGCGATGAAAAGTAATCGCGAATCTGTGCGCCTCATTTCGAAGTTGCTGCACCAATTTTAAGCTCTGCGATCTCTTGTCAATGTACAAAGGCACTGGATCTTCGGGGAGATAAATTTCTTCCAATCGTTTAGCAATTCCTGCAATGGCAATCTTACCACGAAGTCCTAGTTGATCTAATGCTTTCAAGGCAGCACTCAGCTGCCCCTTTCCTCCATCGATAATTACAAGCTGAGGAAGTGCTTGATTTTCTTCCGTCAAACGCTTGTATCTCCGATAAACGATCTCTTCCATAGAAGCAAAGTCATTTGATCCTACAACAGTTTTTATCTTAAAATGCCGATACTCCTTTTTCGAAGGTTTTCCATCTCTGAACAAAACCATCGAAGCTACTGGATAAGCTCCCTGGAAATTGGAATTGTCAAAACACTCAATTTGCCTCGGCAGCTCCTTTAAGCGGAAGTTTTTTTTCACCTCTGCAAGCAATTCTAAAGAACGCTCCGCTGCAGTTTTTTTCATTGCCCGAGCTTCCGCCTTTTGCTTTTTATAATAGTGGGCATTTTTCCACGCTAAATCCAACAACTTTTTCTTCTCGCCAATCTGCGGCAAACTCACTTTTAAATTGGGGTCTATGAAAGCTGCTTCAAAGGGCAAATACAATTCCGCTGAATTACTGTTCATCATTTGCCGGATCTCTAAAATCGCAGTACTCAATATCTCAGACTTCGCCTCCTCCAAGCGTTTTTTCAATTCCATCATTTTCGTTTGAATGATGGTCCCGTTCACCACCTTCAAATAAGAAATGTACACGCTTTCATCGTCTTCTTCATAACCAAAGACATCAACATTATCAATGCCAACATTAACTATGGTGGACTTGCTTCGGTAGTTCTGTAATAGACCGAGCTTGTTTTTCCATGCTGCAGCATCTTCAAAGCGATACTCCTCCGATGCAGTCATCATCTCTTCCTTCAAAATTTGAGTAACAATACCAAATTTCCCTTTTAAGATGGCCTTCAATTGCTTGATGTCCTTTGAATAATATTCTTCTGTTTGCTTTCCTTCACAGGGAGCCAAGCAGTTACCCAAATCGTATTCTAGACAATGACGGAATTTGCCCTTATTGATGTTTTGCTCACTAAGTTTGAAATTACAAGTGCGCAATGGGAACAAGCGACGAAGAAACTCCAAGAGATAACGAACTCTCTTGACCGAAGTAAATGGCCCCAAATACGTAGAACCATCTCGTATAACTGTTCGTGTTAGAAATACTCGTGGAAAACGTTCTTTCTTAATACAGATGTAAGGGAAGCTTTTATCATCCTTCAATAAAATGTTATAGCGAGGCTGATACTTTTTGATAAGTGCATTTTCTAACAAAAGCGCATCGTGTTCAGTCTCCACTAAAGTAAATTCGATTTGATGAATATTGCGGACAAGGATTCGAGTCTTTGCTGAATCATGTGTCTTCGTAAAATAGGAGGCTACCCTTTTTTTTAAATTCTTGGCTTTTCCTACATAGATTACAACTTCCTCTTTGTTGTAATATCGATAAACACCGGGCTCCACCGGGAGTCGATCCATTACCTCAGCATATGCAGGATGTCTGTCCATTGCTTTTTTATTCCTGTGCAAATATATTCTTCTTCCCGTTTAACTCCTCGCAAGAGGTATACAAACAAAAAGGCCAGAACATTGCTGCTCTGGCCTTCTATATTATTAGGTATTTGTGAATGGATTAATATTCCCAAATATCAACTTCTTTATTTAAGATGGTTTCAATAATCCTTTCAGACTCTTTCAATGCATCTTTTCCAGTAGCGTATTCAGCGATTCTTCTATCTTGAGGATTAGACTCCTTCATAATGTAACTACTGAAGTAGCGCATTTCGAAAACATCTTCCCAAGTCAATGCAACCGCATCATTAGAACTGTTAGTAGCTTCATAGTTAACAAGCTTCGTACGCAAGTCTGGGTAATATACCCAGAACAATGCTTCTTGACCACGAACACTTCCGTCTTCGTTTCTTACATCACGAATTGGAGCGATTCCCATAATTCGACAAACCATTGTTGAAGTCTCCTCGTCGAACAGCCAATCTTCCTTCAAACGGAATTTTGAGTAGTCGTCTGGGTTGAATTCATTCATTACAACTTTGTCGATGTAGTCATCTAATTCATAGTCATATACTTGAACAGTATCAATACTGGAAAGACGTTCCTGAATTCCCTTTCCAGAAGCTTCTTCAGTGAACTTGTCACTGGTAAAGATTTGAACATCAGGGTTCTTTTGAAGAATATCAAACAAAACTTCAATGAAAGCCATGTTTGGGTTCTTAAAAGGAAGGTTCATCTTCTCATTCGTATCGATAACTCTCCAAATTCTTTTAGACCAAAGAATATCTGCTTCACGTAAGTGATCGTAAGGCAAAGCAATTTTTTGCTTCACACCAATTTTCTCATAAGCAGCATCTTGCACGAGCGGCTCTTCGAAACTGATTCCAAAATCGAGGCTTTCGCGTTCGCTTTTTTCATCGCTATTCGTCTCCTCTACAGGAGCATTGCTTTCGCCAGTACCTTGTGCTTGCAGGCCAGTGCCAGCAATCATAAAGGCCAATAAAAAGAAACTAAGAACTTTTGTCATCCTATTTAGCTATTTGTAAACGCTACCTTAACGTTATACTTGATTAATATATTTTGAACACGATCGAAGGAAGGCTACGAGTTTTACCATCTGGGCCTTTTGCTTTGATCTTGTCGAAATAATAAATGTCGTTTGGCTTTGCCTTAGAAATCAAACTTGATGATTGGCCATTGTACTTACCACCATCATTTTTCACGATTACCAAGTCAGCACCTTTCTCTGCACGAGTTAACTCGTAAGCAACAATTCGGAATTTTGCATCAAAAAGGAAATCAGCCAATTCTGCACGCAAACCTGGTTGAGCTTTGAACTCACCTGACTTGATCGAACCGCCAGTAGATTTACCAACTTTTGCCACCGGATCTGGAATACGCTTTGCACGGAAAGGCACTGAATAGCTCAATGATTTTCCTTGCTCATTCGTACCACTCAAATTTACATTCACTTCTCCTGGAGAAGAGACATTAACCATGTAGCCACTTCCATCGGCACGAATGGTTCCACCACCGCTCATACTCACGTTGGTCTTGTTCTTACGAACACCTGTGATAGAGGCTGATACTGGGTTGTCCAATCCAATATAGAATGCGTTCATCTTTGTTGCCGAAACAACAGGAACGTGATCTGGCGGAGGAACTACTTCATACTCAAATGATTTTGAAACAGTTTTACTTTTACCAAATCCATCTTTGTACGACAAATTCGCTTTGATCGTTTTCTTTCCTAGTGAACTCGCTTGAACTTTATAGTTCGCGCGTCCTGATGCATCAGTAGGGTATCCTTTACCATTGATGCTTACACTTGGCTTAGAAGCTGAACTCGAAGCAGTCAAGAACACCTCTGCTTCGAAAGTATCTCCTTGGATTAACTTACGACCACTCGGTACAATCGCCACGTCAAACGCATCATATAGAATTTCTTCTTCCGATACTTTACTTTTCAAAATATCTACACCCGCTGCAGCACTGTTCTTTGCATCGTTCATGTATTTATCTAACAAAGTCACAACCGATACCATAGGCATTTGATTGAATACGTACTTTCCGTAAGAGTCTTTGTTATGCGCATCTGCAGGAATGTCTCCTGCTCCTTTTGCTTTCAATAAAAGTGCATCATCAAAGCTTTGACGATCCTTTTCGGTCATATTCTCTCCTTCAAATACACTCTTCATTTTCTTTTCATACTCAGCTATATAGCCCATCAGGACATCTGCATTGCCTTCTTCCACCATGTACTTCTGGGTTTCAGCTTGGTCATCGGCTTTCTTAGGCCAAATACCTTCCGCATCCATGCTTTCTGAGTACATGCCCATAATGGTACCACGCATATCATTCACCTTTCCGATGAATTCTGTAGCGAAACCATTTAGTTCGTTTGCTTTATCTAGGTAGATCTGCCCTTCCGGGTTCTTCTCTACTGCTTTACTGAATTGCTTGAATGAACCTTCCACTTTCTTGTCGATGGCATTGTTAGAGGATTTGATTCCACTATCCAACAACTTAAAGGCGTTAACGATTTCATTCGATACGTTCATCGCCAACATCGCGATCAATACCAAATACATGATATTGATCATCTGTTGACGGGGTTCCTTAGGTATTGACATTCTTTATCAGTCTTTTAATAGTGATGGAATGTAATACTTATGAAGGGCGAACCTGTGCCATTGCACCCAACATGCTACCGTAAACTCCGTTAAGAGCGGATAGGTTAGTGCTCAACTTCTTCATGTTCTCCTTGTAAACTTTAGTATCGTCTAATGATTCGTTCAAGTTGTCAACCATTTGAGTCATGTTACCATAGAACTTGTTCATGGCTTTCAAGTGGTTGTTTGTATCCTGAAGTTCGAGTTCATATACCGTATTCAAGGTAGCCAAGTTCTTAGTAATTGCTTGAACTTGCTCGTGGTACGCACGTGTTGAATCTGTAGCTCCTGCCAAGTCAACTGCTACTGCTGCTGCATTTGTGTAAGCATCTTTCACTTCACCCAAAGCTGCTGCTGCTGCTTTTGCATTGCGTGCATACTCTTCAGTAGCTGCAACAGAATCTGTAGTAGAAGTCAATTTTCCGATGTTGTCACCTAGCGTTCTCAAATGTGATCCCAAGTTACCAATGGCTGCATCGTCCATCTTAGCACTTGCCAAAGAGTTTTCCAATTTCGCTGCTAGAGGTTGCCCTTTTTTACTTCGCTCTACTTTGATGCTTTGATTCATCAAGTCAGGATAAACACGTTCCCATTTGTACTCTTTTGGCGGAGGAAGGATTGCTTGTACGAAGAAAATCGAAGCCTCAAAAACCATTGCTGCTGTCAAAATTTCGTTGGCATACTGCCAGTGCATAATTTTCCAAAGTGCCCCGATGATGATAAATCCGGCACCCACTCCAATCCATAGGTTCTTAAAGTACTTAAACCCGTTAGAATCATAAAAAGCCATAATCTGCTAGTCTTTTTGATATTTGATAAATAGTCTGATGTAAATCTTAAACACACTTTTAACGCATAAGCTGTACTAAACAGTCTTAGATAAGCAAAAGCATGGAGGAAATTTCTAGTTGTTGAAATCTGACATTGAACGACCTAAGAATGTTAAGGCACAACGGAAACCAATGTATGATTTCGAAGTGTCTTGGTATTCCCAGTGACGCGTTCCTGTTTGCAAGTAGTAACCAATGTCTTTCCATGAACCACCACGAATTACTTTACGCTTCAATGTTGGATCTGCATCTGCAGCTGCATCGTAAGTAACATTTGAGTTCATGTCGTGTAAGAATGAGTAGGCATTTTCAAAGTATGCAGACTGCGTCCACTCTGCCACATTACCTGCCATATCATACAATCCGTATTCGTTCGGGTGGTAAGAGCCCACCTTCACGGTGTAAAAACCACCATCTTCTGGATAATTTCCACGACCTGGCTTGAAGTTCGCCAACAAACAACCTTTTCGGTTTCTAATGTAAGGACCACCCCAAGGGTATGGAGCTCCTTCTAAGCCTCCACGTGCAGCATATTCCCACTCATGCTCGAATGGTAAACGGAAATCTTCCGTAGGCTCGCCTCCTGTTTCAGCAGCATTACGATTCCAAAACTCTGTTCTCCAAGCACCGAAAGCCATTCCTTGGTTCCAGTTGACTCCAACTACTGGGTAGTCATCAAAAGCAGGGTGATCGAAGTACTGAAGAGTCATTGGTTCATTATACGAATAAGAAAAATCAGCAACCCAACACAATTTGTCTGGACTTACCGGTACTTCATATTCTTCGATGTATTTACTACGTGCTTCTTCACGAGCACTTACGCCTGCAGCTCTTTTCAAGTCATACTGACGATACTTGTAAATCAATTCGCGAGGATCTAATTCTTTTTCACCAAAAACAACATCATCTCCTTGGTAGTACATACTAGCCAAAGACTCTGAATCTTCCGATTCACCTGACCAATCGATTGGGTAAGTCCAATCTAGTTTGGTGTTACCCAATTCATCTTCTTCGAACATATCCAATAAGGTAAGTCCGATAGAATCTCGTACCCAATCCGTAAACTGTCGGTACTCCGCATTGGTGATTTCTGTGTTGTCCATATAGAATCCCTGAATAGAGATGGACTTGGTGCGTTGAGTTAAGCTCGAATTTATATCCTGATCAGCTTGGCCTATATTCAATGTCCCAGAAGGGATGTAGGACATGCCAAAAGGATTGACACCGTTCCATTCCTGGTCACGATCTACGCCTACTAATTGACCATCGGCTCCAGTAGACCCGCAGCCTGTGAAACCAATTGCCATCGCAGCGATGACAATGATCAGCAAGAACTTGTTCATATCAGTCATGTTTGTTAGCCCCGTGCTCTTTTTTCGGAGGCACGTAAAGCTACTTTTAATAATTCATGTACACAAATAGCGGAAAGAGGTACAGCCTTATAAAAATCTAGGATTGTAAGTCGTCTTACTATTCTTAGTTTTTATAATTTGATCCCATCTATAACTCACACTGATCTCATGTGATCCGATATCATTCCTCCCTAGACTTGAAATTGTGTGGTCATATGAATATACAACCGTCCAATTTCTAGCTGGGCGGTAAGCCAGTATCCCAATAAACGAATCCGCTGTCGATTTATTGTATCCTCTAAAGCCTAAACTAGCAATCCATCGATTTTGATAAATTGCCATCAATCCTGCTTCAGCTTGCATTGCCCGAAGATTCGTCTTTACGAGCAAATGAGGACGTAGGGAAAAACTTCTATTTATATCAAAAACATAAGAGCCATACGACAACAAATGGCTTTGCATTTCGATAGTCAGATCATTAGAAGCGTCCGAAAATACGAAAGGCCTGGCTAAAATATTCTGGAAAGCCAATCCTCCCACTATTTTTTTCGTCTTTAAATATAATCCTAAGGCAGCATCTGGCGAAAAAGAACTAACACCATTGTCACTAAGTATAGGATCATTGTGATTAATTCCGTCTAAATAATCACCTGAAGGCGTTATAAGCTTCGATCCATCAAGGTATTTTTGAACAATTCCAGCAGCTAAACCCACGGACAGTTCAATGTTCTTTTGAATCAATCTCTTAGAGAAGGAAAAACGGATTCCCGTATTTCGCTCGGCACCTAATTGATCATTGACAAGATTAATGCCAAGCCCAGCTGAAAAAACGGGAACAGGCATTTGCAAACTCAACATTTGTGTTACGGGAGCTCCTTCTAGTTGCAACCATTGCCCCCGAGCGCTCAAATCCAGTTGTAAAGCATTACTGCTTCCTGCATAAGCTGGATTAATCCACAATTGATGAAAGAGGTAATGACTACTCTGAGGAAACTGCTGCGCCTTTATCCCTTCTACAAGTAGAAAGAATACCGATAAGAGTAAGAAAGTCTTAAACGTTCGCATCAATTTATAAACATACATCTTCCTTCATTTATTGGCTAAAAAATGAGCTCTTTTAGCAATAAGTAAAAAGAAAGCTATTAGAAGGATCTTCTAAGCTTAAATTTCCAGCAAACGAATGGAACTTTACTAGAGTTTTTTCAAGTAATGTTCAATTGCCATGGTCATCGAAGGCAAGTCTGGCAGTGGAGCACAAACATCTAATTCTAGATTGTGCTCCTCTAGGGCTTTGTGGGTAATTTTTCCCCAAGCAGCTAAGCGTGTATTCTTTTGCTGAAAATCTGGAAAGTTCTCAAAAAGGCTCTTAATGCCCAACGGGCTAAAGAACACGATCATATCATAGTAGATATTTTTCAAATCTGAAAGATCGCTACACAAAACTCTATAGATGACCGCTTCGCTAAAATCGAATTCCTTTTGAGCTAAATACTCAGGAATGTCATTTTTACGGTTATTTGCACATGGATACAAGAAGTTTTCCTTGTTCTTGTGTTTATCAAGCAAATTAAAAAGTGTCGTCTTCTTATCCTTTGGAAAAAAGACCTTTCTCTTTCTGTACTCAATAAAGTTTTGAAGATACAATCCCACCATTTCTGAAGAACAATAGTACTTGGTCTCCTGAGGCATGGTAATTCTCAACTCCTGACAAATTCTAAAGAAATGCGTAATCGCTTGACGACTGGTAAAAATGATCGCCGAAAAATCGGTGGGAAGCATTTTATACTTACGGAACTCCTTGGCTGTCACACCTTGAATCTCAATGAACTTGCGAAAGTCCACCTTAATGCCCCATTTCTCGGCCAAATCGACATACGGATTCCTCTTATCCTTTGGAGGTTCTGGTTGAGAGATCAAAATCGTTTTAACGGGCCGTTGATGGCGAGCCGATTCACTTGATATAGACTTTCCCGACATTACTAGAAATAAATTAAAGACTATTCGATCACAACACAAGCTCCCTGTACAAGCCATACAACAAGACTAAGGGTGCTATTTCGAAGGCGCAAAGATACAAGATAAAATGGAATGGACGTATACGAATAAAATTGCCTGCAATATATAGACCTCGGTACAGCAAATAGGCAAAGAAACAAACCACAATTGCCAGTATCATCATACCAAACCACTCAGAGGGCAGAAGGCTTGTATATACATAGAAAACGAGGAACGGCAGACAAAGAATGCCCATCATCATTTGCAGCACTACTTGATTGAATAGAAAAAAACGGAAGTATCGGCCCGCAGGAAAAACTTTGGCAAACAGCTGCAAAAAGAGATATCTCAAGAGAAAAAGACCACTAGCAACTAAGAAACTACCTAATAAAATGTAGGCCACAGGCTGTTCAGGCATAAATTGACTGAGCTGTAGTAAGAAAAACAGAATAGCACCTCCCACCATCAAATGCACCAAATGCAACATAAATCCGGGTTTCCAGTCACCATAATCTTCTTCTTCGAAGTAAATTCTCGCCAATCTGAAGTTTCCAAAACTCCGAGAGATATTGCTCATAAAATCTGGAAACCAGCTTAAGACAAGTCCAATCAACGCAAACATTATTAGGAAATAAATAAAAAAGACCGAATGCATTTCTTTTTTCTTAAAACGCATGTCTTCATTGAGCCCGCGGTAGAAAAAGGCCTCAGCTCGATCTATTTCCGGTATAACGAGTAAATCCTGCTCTAAATGTTGGTAGTTGGGGTTTAGCAGTTCCTCTTCCTCCCACAACAATATCTCCTCTTGAGAACTATCTATAACGGCTGTTTCTACAGACGACAGACCAGTCTGACTCAGCATTGGAGCTGATAGCATGAAGGCGAAAAAGAAAGAAAGAAAACAGGTTCTCATAAATACTGGGCAAAGATCGCTAGAAATAGTTGACATATCCTAAGTGCACTTTGCCAGATCGGAATTGGAATCCATTTCCTTTTTGCGCACCCAGTCCATAACTAAAGGCAAAAATCCCAGCTCCCGTTTGAAAAGACAGTCCAGCTCCAATACCGTAAGCCTCAAATTGCTGATCGATAGTCAGCTCTGCCGAACTATTTTCGATTCTTGCTAAATCACCAAACAAAAAGAAATTTGAATTCCGATCTAACAAGAAACGATACTCCAGTGTGAGCATCGCATATCTATCTGTCAATATACTTTCTTCATCAAATCCTCGAAGCAGGCGGTTTCCTCCTATTCGAAAGCGCTCGTTATCGTAAACCTGCTGGGCTCCGTCAATACGTTGCATACTCGCCAGACGCAGACCACTGAAAATAGTACTTCGAGCGCCTAAAGGCCAGAACTTCGATACATGTGCGATGAGGCGAACTTGCAATTGTTCTTCATCAGTATTCTCGTACAATTGTTCAACAGTGCTTCCATCCGCAAGATTGTTTGTGATCGATAAAAGCGAATTATTCTTTGGGATACTCTTTTGCCCGATGGCAGCTTCCAATTCTATCCGATAACCCGAACGAGGGTTTAGTGTATAATTCCGTCGATCACGAATAAAATTGAGCCCATAAAAACGATTGTCTACATCATGGTTATTGGGCAAGCTTGGAGGGTTGCGAGAGAGAAAAGCCAAACTGTCGATCGACAGCAAATTGGTTTGTTTACTCTCAAAAAAGACTTTCACTCGGTCGTTGCGCTGCATGCGATATTCAAAACCGATTTGAAAATCCACCTCCGAGAACAAGGTGTCTTTTTTATAAATATTAAAGCGCAATTCTAAGCCTAAAGGCACTCCGGGCAAATACGGGTAGTTGAAATAGGTCTTCAATTCCGTGGCTGCTCCTGGGAAATTCTTGTAGTGAATACCCATTTCTTCAGCAGCTCCCAAGGTATTTACCAAGTCAATCCGTCCCTCACCTGAAAGTTCGTAATCTCCATTACTCCCCTGCGGCAACAAGCCCAAAAGCAAATCGAAGCTGCTCGCATTCTTTCGCTCCGCATAGACACGTAGTTTCGCATTCTTTCCCGTAAATACCACTTCAGGACTTTGAATGGTCTTTAAAAAACTCAATTCATCGAGACGTGAAGCCACCGTTTTGATGCTTGATTCACGATACGGACTGCCAGCCTTCACCCCTAGATAGTTCTGTAGAAAGCGCGAGGATACATTTGCACTTCCTATTAAAATAATACTATCCACCCGCACCCGATCACCTTTCTCAAATTCCATTCTCGCCGAAACTTGTGTACTGTCCCAAACAATGTCTCGCCAGTAAACCGAGGCAAAGGGATAGCCTTCTTCTTCGGCCAATCGGATGATTTGTTCTTGTAAATATTTGAGCTCCTTGAGCTGCAGTGCACGTCCCGAAAACGCCTTAGGCAGTCCTCCAATCTTCTTTCGATAGCGATCTTCCAAGGCAGAAAGATCTAAGTTCAACCATTCAAACTTCGGCCCCAGAAAAAGAGACCAAGAGGCACTGTCTGCTTTTATTGACAAACTATCAAACGAGGCTGCCATGTAACCCGCTTCTTGAGCTGCCAATCGGCAAGTCGCTAGGTTTTCTAATAAATGGGTCCGACCGTCAAAAGTATCTGGAAAAGAGCAATCTCGGAGTGTTGGCAAATCTTCGCCCCTTGAACTCCATGATAAATCTTGCGCGTCTACATTTATTACCAAAAAGAAAAAAAGAAAGATTTTGAAAAGCTGACAAAGTAAAGTTCGAGATTTGAGGGCACAGCTATCCTTCAAAAGCATCTGCTTAAAAATTAGATTTTGCAGATTCTTTTTAAGGCTGCTCTGGCCCGCACTTTTATTTATTATCAAATAAAAAATAGAGAAACATTTGAGACTTGCTAGATTAAAAACACTAAGCCTTTGAGTTGATTGTACGCGTATTTTTGTTAATCCTGCAAAATTCCTGCAATCTTGCGAGAGCTAAAACCTAATCCTTGTCAGGAATATACATACACATCCCCTTTTGCAAGCAAGCTTGTAACTATTGCGATTTTCATTTCTCGACTTCCTTGCGCTTGAAAAACGACATGGTTTCATCTATAGTACGAGAAATCGACTTACGGAAAGATTACTTTTCTGAGCAAGATCCAACAACTTCGACTGGAAGCAAGCCTATTATTTCTTCGGTCTACTTTGGAGGAGGAACGCCGAGCCTTTTGAACCGGTCAGAACTGGAAAGGATATTCGAAGCTTTGGATCAGCAATTCGACCTTCAAGGGGACATGGAATGTACGTTGGAAGCGAATCCTGACGATTTGGACAAAGAAACCTTGTCATACTTAGCTGCTAGTCCGATCAATCGTTTGAGTATAGGCATTCAGTCTTTTAACGAAGCGGAATTGCGATTCATGAATCGGGCGCACTCAGCCCTAGAAGCAGAGCAATGCATTCTGTGGGCAAAAGAGGTAGGCTTGGAAGAAATCAGCATTGACCTAATCTACGGAACACCGCAATTAAACAAAGAAGCTTGGTTGGCGCAATTGGAAAAATTTCGATCTCTTGAGCTTCCGCACTTATCGGCTTATTGCCTGACCGTTGAAGAAAACACCGCTTTGGCGCATCAAATAAAAACGGGAAAAGTAGCTCCTTTGAAAGATGCTGCGGCTTCCGAGCAGTTCACCTTGTTGAGCGATTGGGCAAAGGAAAATAACTTTCATCATTACGAGATTTCCAACTTGAGCAAAGTCGGTCATGAAGCGGTTCACAATAGCTCTTATTGGAAAGGAGTTCCTTATTTAGGTCTGGGGCCATCTGCACATTCTTTCGATGGAGATTGCCGTCAGTGGAACATCGCGCACAACATGAAATACATAAAATCCATCGCAGAAGGAGTGGTGCCTGCAAAAAAAGAAATGCTGACCAAAAGCCAGCATTTCAATGAATTTGTTATGACCAGTTTGCGCACTACTTGGGGTCTTAGTCTGAAAGAAGTCAACACCCGTTTCGGTTTAAAGTACCTGGAACACCTGCTCCATGAATCCCAAGTGGATGTGCAAGCTGGCCATATTAATCTTGATAAAACAATGATGTGTTTGACCGATCTCGGTCGACTTTACGCCGACCGAATCAGTTCTGATTTATTTATTGTGGAATAGTTAATTCCTGACCAATCTTAATCGTGTTATCCGTTAAGCCATTGGCTAGTTTAATCGCAGTAACAGAAACTCCTAATTTTCTACCCAAAGAATAAAGCGTATCTCCTTTTTTTACGCGGTATATAAAACGAGGCATTTCAGTATTAGTATTTGATGGCGCCGAGCTAACTGTGCTTCTATCGCTAGAAACGGTAGAAGACTCAGAATTATAATTCTTGCTTTCGTCTTCCTCCCAAATTGTAGGAGCGCTCGCCTGACTTACATCGATATAACGTGGGCTGCTAGTAGTTGTGCTTACGCGCTCCGACGAGGCTACTCGCTGACTGCTATTACCTGTAGCGCGATTGTTTGAATTAGCATAGCGACTAGATCTAGTTTCTGCAGAACTTCCATCAGGATGAGATTCTACTACTTCATGACCTCTAGTGGTATTACTATCGCTTCCCCATTCTTTGGTCACTCTTGTGGTGGTTCCCGAGTTTCTTGTGGAGACGCCATAATCTGATTGCAGTCTTTCTTGTTCTTCCTCGTTAAGATCTTTTTCGCCATCGAATGAAAAGCTTCTCTTTCTAGAAACTACTTTGCGACGAACTTGGCTGTCACCACTTTGGTACGAGCTTGAAGATTCAAAATGTTGCATTGAATCATCCGAGGCATCAGCCGTCATTGTCAAGCTAGTATTTCCATGCGGCTGCTTAGCAGGTAAATTCCAATTTCCTTTTTTGTATTGCGCAGCCACTGTCCAGTCTTGATACATTTCAAAGCTGCTTGGATCCTTCAATTTCGGGCGCATGATGGTTTTTTGACGCAATTGTATCAACTCCCCTACCATAGGCTCCTGTCCCATTGACATTTTGTTCTTCTTGTACAAACACGACAACTTAACACCGTATTCGTGTGCTATCCATGCCATATTCTCTCCTTCTGTAATTCTATGCACATCTTTTCCGTAAGTAGCACGAGCTCTTTTCGCATGCAAATAAATTCTAGAATTCGCTGGAACAACTGCGTCTTCTTCTAAATCGTTCGCGATTCTCAACTTGCGAACACTGATGTTATAGGTGTTAGAAATTTGCTGCAAACTAGCATCCCGTTCTATCACCACCGACTTGATTCGATTGAAGTAAAAGATTTCTGACTTCTTAATTCGACCTCTTGTTGAACGCACTCTTTCTGTCTTGACTTTCTTCGAACGAAAATTCGGTAATTCCGTCTTCTGTGCCGAAACCATCATTTGCTCAGGGCTATCGTAACGATCCAAATTGTAGCGCTCAATAATGTCGATCAATTGATCAGCATATTTTGGATTCGTTGCATATCCAGCATGCGACAAACCTCTCGCCCATCTTTTGTAGTCGGTGATTTTATAATCGAACAATCCCTCGTATCGATTTCTCTTAAGAAATGCTGAGTGATCTTCGAAAGATTCATAAGCACTGTTATAGGCTCTGAAACATTCTCCCTTTGCATCATCGTCGGCATAAACCGCTGGACCTGTCCAGTCATGGCATTTGATCCCAAAATGGTTATTGGCTTCAACCGCTAAGTGACTATTTCCATAACGCGATTCCAAAATTCCTTGCGCCAAAGTAATACTGGCAGGAATTTGATGTTTTGCCATTTGCTCTATGGCAACGTCCTTGTATCGGCTGATGTAATCCTCCACACTAGGCGCTGGGCAGTGGGCCAGCAATGCCTGTGATAAGAGACAGAGTATAAGGACAATAATGTACGGGCTTAGCTTAAGCCATTTGTTGTAGTGGCGCATCTTACTTTCATTTTCGTTAATAAACTTCTTGGCAATCTTGGTAGACCAAGAGGTATGCCAATTTTAAAAAATGGAGTGACTTAGAAAAATGAACGGCGTAAGCACGTTGAAATAAAAGGATACAAAACCCTATTTATCAGTTAATTATACAAATATTAATGACACTTATTTTTTTATTGACTTTTTTACAAATAACGTAAATGAGAATCGTTTTTAGTATGGAAGAATTGAACTAAAACGGAAAAGGTTGGAGTTTATCCGTCCAAACAAGCAGTCGCCAAAGAGCCAGAATGTTGATTTAAAACTCTAATTAGGGTAAGAAATCACTTTCAGTTTGGGCGTATAAGGGTTGTAGCTGTGCAAGTAAATCCACTGCCCAAGCGCAGGCTGAGAACCGTAGGTTAGCTTGTTGCGTTCGTATAATAAAGTAGTATTAATAGCATGTTTTTTGGCAATACTTTCCATGCTATCTCCTTCGGTGACCAAATGCAGTTTACCTCCAAATTGCTTGATTGTAACTGCTGACTTTTGCCTTAAATGCGGAATAATATCTTGAAAGTTGTAGGCAAATTGATATTCACGGCTTCCCTCCTCGCGAGCATCCTCCAATTTGTCTTCTACGACCTTTAAATCTTCCGTTTGCACAATGGTGCTTTCATAGTCGAAAGCTGCATCGTCAAAGCGGTAAAGTTCGTACTGCTCAATTAGGGCCACTAATTTTTGCGGATAGTTAGAGGCTGTGGCATAACCTGCTTTCTTTAGACCATAAGCCCAACCTACATAATCGTGAACGTCTAATAAAAACAGGTTGTCGTATAAATGCAGGCGATGATTTTTCAAGAAATCACTGTGATCTCTGTAGGATTCCCAAACAGAATCGTACTTCCGGAAGCACTCATTAGGAGCATCGTCTGTATGTCGAACAGTTTGACCTTTCCAATGCGACTTGCATTTAATACCAAAATGATTGTTTGATCGCTGCGCTAAATCGGATTTACCGCAAGCAGATTCTAAAATCCCTTGAGCCAATTTTATACTTGCAGGAATCCCATAGCGCTCCATTTCTTGGACCGCTACTGGCGCAAATCGCTCGATGTAAGCTTCCGCATCTTCATTTATTTGAGCAGAAAGTCCACCTGGAAGAAAGAGGAAAATAAACAGCAATAAGGTTCTCATTATCTTTACTTTTACTGATTATGCCTTACGTATCATCATGATACCATCTCTCAGCGGCAAAATCAGATTCTCCACCCTAGGATCCTGATGTACGAAGGTATTGAAACTGCGCAGTGCATCGGTATCGTCGCTTGAATAATCAGAAGCAACCTTGCCTTCCCAAAGAACGTTATCGGCTAAGATGACGCCTTCTGGAGCCAGCTTGGGCAACACAAGTTTATAATATTCTAGGTAATTCCCCTTATCGGCATCGATAAAAACAAGATCAATGGGATCAGTAATTTTTGGGATTATGTCTAGGGCATTCCCTAGGTGCAAACGAACCTTGTCCTGCAGGCCTACTTTTTCCACATACTTTTGTTGCATTTTCACCAACTCCTCGTTGATGTCAATGGTATGGAGAATACCTCTAGCAGGCAAACCCTCCGCCATACACAAGGTAGAATAAGCAGTGAAAGTCCCTAGCTCCAAAATCACTTTAGGGCGAAGCATTTTACTTACAAAGCTCAGAAAGCGTCCCTGTAAGTGACCAGAAAGCATATTCGGGTACAATATCTTTAACCACGTTTCACGCTGCAGCTCATGTAGTGCTGGCGGCTCTGCTGTAGTGTGCGCCCCTATGTAGTCGTTTAAAGCTTCATCCAAAAATTCCATGCTGCAAATATGACGCAGGAGAAGCTAAGAAGTAATGTTTTTTTTCTAAAAGTCTGTTCCCAAACTTATGTAAGTGCGACGATCTCCAACCGTCCCAGAATCAACACCCCAAGCCATATCAACCCTTAAAAAATAGCCCGCCAAGGTGGTTCTCCAGCCAAGTCCATATCCATATACAATCGGATCCTTGAAATATTGAACAGTAGCACTTACGATCGGGTTGGCAGGAGCACCGGTTTCATACACGTAAGTGTAATAACGATTTTCCTCGCTGAAAGGCGTCCCTCTTTCCCAAGCTGTGCCAACATCGAAGAATCCGATCATCATGAAATTTCGAATAAACTCAGATCGGATGGGTCGCTTAATAAATGTGGCAAAAAGCGGAACTCTTAGTTCGCTGTTTAATAGAACATAGTTACTTCCATTGCGCACATTGTATCGGAATCCACGAAGATTGGGCACGAGCGATTGAAAGGCATAAGTCGTTTCTGCATCAACCGGCGAACTCCCATTAAATCGCTTTTCCTGCTTCTCATCAGCTGTTCCTCCTAAAGTCAACCAATTGTCTACAGCTCCCAAATAGAAATTGATTCGTTGCGATCCAAAAGACTTCGCAAAGGTGAATCTGTTCGCCCAAATAATGTTTCTCCACAATTTTTGATAATGTCGAAAATCTCCACCAATAACACCCACATTTCCAGTATCCTTAAAATCTATTGCAAAATCATTGTCGCTTATTTCTGCTTCAAATTTCTTATGAAATTCTGCGTACAATCGATAGCGCAAGCCCGATAATAAATTCACACCCAATCGCTGGGTATCATCATGGACATATTCAGCTCGGAGGTTGAACCAGTTTTCATTTTCGTTTTCGAAGCCGCTGGTAAATTCATCATTCGCTAAGTAAATCAATTTCTCAGAGCGATAGCCTAAATGCAGTCGCGTACTTCTAATAATATCTAGCGGGTAAATCATAGAGTACTGAAAGTAATTCGTAAGATTTTTTACCCACAAATTAAAATCGCCATTAATAAATTGACCACGATAGCCCTGGCGATCAGCTTTTCGATAATACAAGAATTTCTTATCCAATCGCTTTTTGAGATTCATGTATTCCACGAAATATTCCATTCCCGAAGTCAAGTCGCTGGTAGGCAATCTAAAACCTCCAACAATTTTATAGTCTTCGAATAAATCACTGACACCAAATTTCAACATTAAATCAAAATTCGGATCAAAGAAATTAGGAGAGACTGCAGACAATTGATACGATTTATAATCGCTAAACTGAATACTATTGTCTAGTTGAGCTGCCAAATGATCAACCGAAAATTTTGGTTGATAATTTCTCGCCTTTCTTTTCACTACCCGCTTTCTCCCGGTGCGCTTAATAGTATCTCCTGCAAAAACAACAAAGTCTTCTTTATCATCCTCCTCTAGCGAGGAAGCCTTTGGAACTTCTCTTTCTTCTTTGTCCTCTGAGGTCGCAGCCTCTTCTATAAAATCGAACTCCGACTGGAAATAGTAATTATGTACATCTATTTCCTCTTCTTTCGACTCTTCTTCCTCTATATCTTCCTCTACCACACCAGCGCTAGGCTCTTTTATTTTTGCACGATCCTCTTTCCCATGGCGGACAATTTTGACTAAATCCTCTTTTAATCGATCTAGCTCAGCCTTACTAGTACGCTGCGGTTTATTTTTTTCTAATAACTCTCTATACTTCGTTGGTTTTAAATGAACCGCCAAATCATTGGGATCGTCTGTTAAAGGATATGAATAAATTTCATAGACGCCGTCGCGCCATAGCAAGTCAATTACACGATCTGTTCTTGAAGAAATAGATTGTCTCAAAATATTATTCCCCACATCGCTAATCGGGAATGATGCTCCGAAGTATTTATATATTTTTTCAAAGGCAGTAGAGTCCAATTGCAACTGCATTGTAGAATCTAGCGAATACTGCGGGTTTCGAACGATTGAATCTTGAAAATAAAACAGCTCGTCCGTTTGCATGTACAAGGAATCCATCTTTGCCACGTAACGATTTACAATTCCATTTTCATCGCTGAGAAAAGCAATGTAATTATCGTTGTATTTCAAGGCTTGCCGTTCATTCGCGAAAGGCGTTCTCGTCAATCGCGTTAGGGGCTTTTCTTCATTTGCAAAGTCATAGAAAAACAGATCAAATTGATCTCCAGGTAACAAGCTATCAATTCGCTCATTTCCCAAAGTGTCGGTAAATCTATTGCTAGAAAATGCCACTCCTTCTTTACCATTTATTACCATAAACTCGCCATCCAAATCGTCAAAAACATCGTTAGTTAATCGCCGGACTTTGGTATTGGGAATGAAGTAAGAGAATAAATCCGATTGCCCGCGTTGCACAGCAGAAAAGATAACACGTCGATCATCGTTGGTAAAAGAGACATCGAGAATTTGTTGGAACTTGGTCACTTCATTCCATACAGATTCGCCCGTATTTACATCGTGAATCAAGAGTTTAATCTCATCTCTTTTCTGAAAAACAACTGCTAGCTTGTCCCCTCTTTTATTCCAAGAAAAAATGGGGTAATTGTGTCCAATAGGTAATTTGAAACTCTTAAAGCCCGATCTCAATAAGCGCTTTCTCTTTCCAGAAGCTACCTCTTCGAGATAAACTTTTATTAGGCCTTTTTGATTGGTGCTGTACACCAAATGCTCCCCATTAGGGCTCATGCTCAAATTATCCATTTCGCAATCCTTCCATCTCTTCTTACTAGCGTAAAGCAAATCACCTTCGTATTGTTTTGCCCAGTCGGCGGTTTCGTTTTCGTATTTATCTTGAATACTCAACCACCACTCTTCGATGACTTCATTTACCCCATCACCTAGTACAAACTGAAATCCGTTATCGACCGAACGGTTGATACGTGTCAAATACAAAATATTGGGGATGGAAGAGGAACCGTAGTTTTGAGCGATGTAATGCCAGAGCGCATGACCTGCAAATTCGGCTTCTTCATCGCTAAGCCCCTTAAAGTTTCGGTACTTCTTCTGTGTCAAAAAATTGCGCAAACGATTGTCGAGTTCCACGTTCCAATCTTCGGTGATGTAAGCAATCAAACCATCCACATACCAATCTGGAAGATTGAGAAGCACTGCATTTTGAATTATCTCTTGTACGCCACTTCCAAAAACCATGCTTTCAAAGTGCACGGTTGCCATTCCTTGAACAATTTGCTTCTCAAGATGGCTGTGGTCTCCATTGTAATACACAAAGACCTTGTTTCCAATAATTTGAGTGAGTCCGCCAGTATTATCTATCTCCAAGTCTGCACCAATGTTGGTTTGACGGAGGTCTTCCACATTGTGGTAGACCATCAATTCGATTTTTTCAGACAAGCTGTACTCCATCTGATTCTCAATCGATTTGAGATTATCCTCTCCGACTTTCATGGCATAGCGTGCCAACTCTTGTCCTCCTTGGTAATAGTAGATGATGAAGTTCTCTGTCTCGTAAAAGTTCCAAATAAAATCGCTGTATTGCACACGATTCTTCCCAAACTTGGCTTGAGGACCTTGGGCCCATAAGCTACTGCTTCCTACAAGAAGCAGAGCAAACAAGAACAATTTTGCGCAGTTACTCAACAATTTCATCTTCGATGGGCTATTCACAATCAGTTTTAGAGGCTACTTTTCAATTTGACTTATAAAAGTCCTGCTGTCAATTCTATTGGCAATTTTGTGCCCAAGAATCAAAGCAAGGAGCAGCAGGAGAGATTCTCTTCTTTAATGTACGTAAATTCACCCTCCTTTATTGGAACAAGCTAGCCTTACAAGTGTTTAAAATTCGTCGATAGACGACTTCAAGCAA
This sequence comes from uncultured Chitinophagales bacterium, assembly GCA_937951415.1. Lineage (GTDB taxonomy): Bacteria > Bacteroidota > Bacteroidia > Chitinophagales > UBA2359 > CALFBW01. The sequence goes on from CALFBW010000443.1 coordinate 20,796, forward strand.
AAAAAATGATCAGTTTAGCCCGATTCACTTTCAATCCTTTTCAAGAAAACACCTATTTGCTCTATGACGAGAGCAAAGAAGCTGTCGTCATAGATCCAGGTTGCTACGACCAAGCAGAACGTGACGTTCTTGTGGACTTTATTAATAAGAACGAACTAAAACCCGTAAGATTACTCAATACGCACTGTCATATAGACCATGTATTGGGCAATCGGTTTATTGCAGAAAAATATGACCTTGAATTGGAAATGCATGAGGGTGAAGTTCCTGTACTAGAGGCCGTTCAGCAGTATGGACTCATGATGGGCATCACGGTTGATCCCAGTCCTCCCGCAGGCAAATTTTTGAATGAAGGTGACCTGATTACCTTCGGCAATTCAAGTCTAGAGATTTGCTTTACGCCGGGTCATTCTCCAGCTAGTATTTGCTTCTATTCTAAGGAAGACGAGTTGATCATAGCTGGTGATACCTTATTTGAAGGCAGCATTGGCAGAACTGACTTACCTGGAGGAAACTACGAGACCTTGATGAAGAGCATTTTTGACAAACTTTTGACTTTGGGTGATTCGATGCGGGTTTACCCAGGACATGGAAATATGAGTACCATTGGGAAAGAGCGTCAATACAATCCTTTCATTCTCCAGGAATTGAATAAATAGTCGAGCATGAGCATAGGTTTGCTGGTTTTAGTGGCAGTTACTTTATTGGGTATTTTCCTTAGCATCGCTTTGTTTTTCAAAGACGAAAGCGTAGGAGTTGGCAGTTGGCTGCTGGGAACGCTCTGTTTCTTGCACACCATTTACTTTCTAGAGTTTGCCATGATTTTCACGAAGCAGCTTCACCACATTCCCCATTTTACGGGCATCAGCTACGGCATTCCCTTTTTGATAGGTCCCGTTGCTTGGGCATATGCCAAAACCTGTACAGGGTCGAAGTTTAGCTACACCGGAGTTTATTTGCTACATTTTGTTCCATTCTTGTGGTTGTGCTTTTTACAGCTCGGCTTGTATTTGGACTATGGCTACATGAAGGAAAAGTATGTCCTTGACCTATTGTACTCAGGACAGTTCTATGCGAACCCCAAACACCTTTGGATTACTATTTTTCAGGTATTAAGCATGCTTTTTTATACTTTTTTGATTGTTTATGAAGTTTTTCAGGGCTCAAGTGCTCGTTTGTTTAGAGAAGGCAAAACATGGGTGACTGCCCGAATGAAGTCATGGGCTAAACGATTTGCCTTTTGGACGATCTTATTTATGTTGAGTTTGATCGCTTGGAGTGCAGGAGAGACTTTTAAATGGTTGGCTTTTGCTCTTCAAATCGTTCTATGCCTGCATGTTTTCTTTTTGACTGCCGAAGGCTTATTAGGTAGAAATAATGAAGAAAAGTGGCGAGCTGTTGAACAGCGTGAAAAAGAAGAGCATATAGCATAGCCTCCCATGAATAAGACCATTCAAAATCTCTTTCACGGGAGAAGGTTCTATATTTAAAGTGTATATGATTCGATTGCTGACGATATTGTTGATTTACCTTTTCGCTTTTGGAGCGGTGCAGGGACAAGAGTACCGTTTCTCGAAGGCTGAAAAGCTGTCGAACAAAGTCACCGATTTCGATATCATTGGGAAGGTGGGCGAGAATGTCATCCTTCACAAGTACGGCAACAATTACAATGTGATTGAGGCTTACGACGCCAAGACCATGCAAAGAACATGGATTCGCGAACTGAATTTAGATGGGAAGAAAACAGGTGTTTTAGATATTATTCCGCTAGCAGATGGTTTGTTGGTTTTTTACTTTAAGAGACAAAAATCAACTGTCTTTGTTCTGGCTCGCAAATACAACAGCCAAATGCAATCTATTGGAGATGCAGTCGAGTTGGCGAACTTTCCACGAGGTTTCACTTCCAGCAGTTTCGACCTTGACTTGATTAGCGATGACCAAAATAGATACTTTGGGATACTACGAAAAGTCAATGGCAGCATGGGCTACAAGGAAGTTAATCTCATGGTCGTTAATCGCTCCTTTGAAACGCTTTTGCCGCAAACTACTATCCTTTTAGAAAACAACACAAGATTTGCTGGTGCACTCATGAATCCTGATGGATCTCTAATTGTGATGACTGCTGAAATGCGGAGAAGCCTATTTTCTGGACCAACAAGTTTTGAAGGAATAAATGCTGTTGTTTACCCTAAGGATGGCAGAGCATCTGTCAATATCACCTTAGATCCTGGCAGCAATCGTTTCGGCAATTTTGCCGTAGAATGGGATCAATTGAATAAGCAACTGGTTTTCGGTGGTTACTATTCTTCGGAACACGGATCAGACCTTCGCGGCTTCTTTACAGCGGCTTGCTCTATAGAAAACTCAAAAACCATCAGTGCGCAGTACGGTTACTTCGATGAGGCGGCGGCGGCAAAAGTTGTAAGAGAAAAGCAGCCCACAGGTAAAAGCAATTTGCCGAATAAGTACAACCAGAAATATTTCAAATCACGTTTTCAGGATATTGAGCTCCGCAAATTGATTGTCCGCTCAGATGGCGGTGTGCTCTTGGTAGGAGAATCTACGAGGATAGTTGATAATGCGAACGATCGAGATCCTTTCTTCGACAATCGATTCCAGAACTCTCTACGTAATCCGCGAGAGTACTTTTACGATGATGTTTTAGCCCTTTCAATTGAGCCCGATGGTCAGTTAGAATGGGTACAAATTTTACCAAAGCAACAATATTCGCAAGATGATCAAGGCTACTATTCTTCTGTTGGGGTGATGAACGACCGTGATAAGATACGCCTGCTATTCAATGAAACTTTATCACAAAGAATGCTCAACGAATTTGTCCTTTCTTCGTCTGGCCAATTTCGGATACGCTCTCTCCTAAAAACAAAGGAGTTAAAAATCAGAACCGCAGCTCGATACGCAAAGCAGATTAGCAGCTCAGAGATTGTCATTCCTTCATTTGAAGACAATGACAAAATGAGTTTATTACTTTTCCGCTACTAGGCATTTCTTTAGGCGCTCAGCGTTAATTATTTCCTAATTCCCTTACCAAAAGGGCTATCATCCGAACATCCTTCCAGAATTCCTGTTTCACGAACATCACTTGTGTAAACAATTCTTTATGAAACCCATTTATTTATCATCCTGTTTGACAATTCTGCTTTTATTCATTTCTTCCTGTGCTTCTTACCCGTATACAGTTCTCATTCCAGCGGGGGAAGCAAAACAATTAGACACTCCTGGCAATTTCAGCAAGACTGTCCAGCTAAAAAATAAGAGCCTTCGCCCTTTAGAGGTGAAAGTTGAAAACAAAGAAAACGGGGAAAGAGTTAGAAGTTTCGG
>CALFBW010000444.1 GCA_937951415.1 uncultured Chitinophagales bacterium
CTGGGGTAGAAAAACTTCTGGAAGCAGATGGTACATTTGTTTTTATTGGCTTAATACCCAACACCCAAGCATTTGCGAAAACCGTTGCCTTAAATGCGGAAGGATTTATTAAAACCACTGGACTAGCAGCGACTTCTGTGGAAGGTATTTTTGCTGCTGGAGATTGCAGAGAGGGAGCCATTGCTCAAGTAGCTGCTGCAACAGGGGAAGGAGTTTTGGCGAGTTACGGTATTCGACAGTTTTTAAAGTAGATAAATTGTACTTTGAATCTCATAAACGACCAATGAGGCCGCATTTTTATTTATTAGTAAACAAATATCATGAAAAATCCTTTTAAGAATCTCTTCGGAAAGAAGCAATCAGAAATATTTTCGGAAGAAGAACTCAAGAGTGCTGGGGCTTGTCCCAACTGTTGGGGTCATCAAGACTACGATGGCGAATACTTGCAATTTGTGGAAGATCAAACAAAGTCGAATATTAATCACGACAAATCAAATCAAAAAGCATTTATTGCTCAATTTGTGGAAGAGCGCGTTTCGGGAATTAAGTTGCGCAAAGTGGAAAATAAGCTCTCCTGTCCGGTTTGTACAGCATAAGAAATTACTTAAGTAAATTTGTGGTTCATTGACGACAAATAAATGAAAGCTTTAGTAAAAATCTTGGCCACGCATTCCATATTTGCAGATTTATCGACAGAGGAAATGCTTTCCTTCGAAAAAATTGTTGATCAACAAAAATGCGCGAAAGATTCGCTTTTATTTGACATCAGTACACCCCCTGAATATCTATATTATATAGAATCTGGTAGTTTTTTATTATTGCTTGCCAACTCCGAAGACATTTTATTGAAACCAGGCCAAGTGATTGGGGAAATTGGTGTCATTAATGGTGATTTCCGTTCGGGAACGGTCCGAGCATTGGAAGATTCCTCTGTTATCAGGATTTGCGGAACGGGTTTGTTTAATGAGGAACATATTCCTGCAAAAACATCGCTAAAAGTGGTACGTTCTTTAAGCAAACGCATTACAAATTACCTGCGTTCGAAACTACAAATTCCTACTAGGGAATTGATTGCTGAAGGGGAGACGGATCATGTGGAATTTAAGTCGACTTTACGGCGGAATTTACATACTGATAAAAAAGACAAGAAAATTGAAAATGCGAGCTTAAAAACTGTAGCGGCGTTTTTAAATTCAGATGGAGGAACTTTGCTGATTGGTGTAAAAGACGATGGAAGCCTTTTAGATTTAGAAGCCGATGGTTTTGAATCAAACGACAAGATGCTTCTGCATTTATCGAAAATCATCAACGAACGCCTGGGGACGCTGTGCTTGAAATTTATTCACATTCATTTAGAAACAATTGATGGAAAGCAAGTTTTACGAATAGATTGCAATCCTTCGAGTCAAGCCTGTTATTTGATCGACGGGCAATCGGAGCATTTTTATATTCGTTCAGGCCCTGCAACCATTGACTTAAGTGTTAGTGCTTTGTACCCTTACATTCGGCAGCGATTTTTCAACGAGTCCACTTAAGCGCGGAATCGGATTTAGGAATAAAAAATAAATATTTCCTGTCCTTCTTTATTTCTTTTCGACCCTCATTACATTAACCCAAAAGGGCAACAGCAACTTTCGCCACTATTGCCCTAGCATGACCTATCAAAAGAAAATCTGTCAACTCGTTTCTAGTTACAATTTTCTATGTCATGACCTTCTCGATAAAAGGTAGAATGCGTCTCGCCAGCCTCATTCACCCATTCGATTACTAGGTTTTCACATTTGTACGTCGGTATTAATCTTGAGTAATTACCGAAATTCAAATCAATAACTACTACATCCTCCTGAAAAACGTAATCGTGTTCGAGTATTCCGGGATTTTCTGCGACCCAGTCTTGCAAGCTTGGAAATTCACCTGATCCATCGCCATAAATAGTGTGGCGTTTTTCTGAGGTAAATTCGTAGCGTACATTGCTTTCGAAACCTTCAGGAATCCATCGACCAAGAATAGTCCCTGGGCTATCGGCACCAGGACCTCCTGGAAGAATCACTTCTGGTTCACAACTCATAAAAGAAACTGCCACTAAGATTAACATTAATACCTTTTTCATCTTGTTTGTTTTTTGTGCGGCTGGTTTGCTAGCTCGCTGTTAATTGATACTTCAAATCTAGGGCGGTAAACACCCTAGAACAAAGACAAAAGAGGCTATTAATATGGTTTCTAACGACTAAAAAAATGACATAAATTGCTATTTATTAGACTTTTACCAATATCATAAGTGTGCTTTACAATGGATATCGGGAGGAATAATCTGCTAGCAAAAAGGCATTCTATTCAATAGGGAAAGTTGCATACGTTTGAATTATGGAAGCTGAGAGGCTTTTATTACTTGAATGCAGGATTTACAGCAAATAGCTTTGGCGTATAGGTCTCTAGGATAAATAGAGTTCAGCTGATGCTTTGTTTGCAGACTGGGCAAACTTGCACGATACAGATCGAAGTGTCACAGTCTTTCTTTTAGAATGCTGTTTCTCTTCGTGATTACATATCAGTGTTAAAAGGAAAAATCATTTCTATTATCGAGGAAAGGAACCCTAACGAATAAAACAAAAAATGGGCCTCAACGAATCGGGGCCCATAGGTGTAAACCTTCGGCATTTAGCCTTATTGTGATAAGATTACGTCTCAAATTTAATACTTTTCTTTTACTTTATTATCTTGCTCACCGAAAGAAGTATTAACAATGAGAATATTAGGATTAGACTTAGGAACCAATTCCTTGGGATGGGCATATATTGACACGTCCAATCAAAAGATTATAGGCACTGGTGCTAGAATCTTTCCCGAGGGAGTCGATAGGGATAAATTAAAAAGGGAAGTTTCCAAAAATGAAAAGAGACGGCTAAAGAGGCAAACCCGCAGACAGGGCTTTCGACGAAGAATGAGAAGAGAAGCGCTGGCTAAAGCATTGATGAAGGCCAACATGTTTCCTGAAGTTCAAAACTTGAGAGAGGCACTTCAAGCGCTTCATTTAAACGCAAAATTAAAGGGATTCTTCCAAATTGATCCGTATGAAAAACGCCTAGAAGCAGCCAAAGGAAATAAATTGAGCTTGCTAGAGTTCGGAAGAGTCTTGTATCATCTCGGCCAACGCAGAGGAGCACAAGAAAACCTTCGAGCTGGTGAGGAGGATGGCGCCATTTTTACTGGCAAAATTGCAGAGGGGAAAACCGGCATTAATGAGACAGAAGAAGGTATTGCCGAACACGGAACTCTAGGAGCATATCTTGCCAGTTTGGAACCAAGCAAAAATTTTGAACACGCGAGAAGACGAAACAGATACACCAGAAGAAGCATGTATCAAAGAGAGTTCGATCACATTTGGGAGCTTCAAGAAAAGCATCATCCCGAAACGCTTACTCCCGAACTTAGAAAAAAAATCGGCGATCACAAAAAAGGCATTCTCTTTTATCAAAGACCTTTAAAATCACAAAAGCACACGATCGGAAAATGCCCTTTCGAACCCAAAAAAGCAAGAGTTTCGTGCAGCAGTATTGATTTTGAAATTTTCAGGGCTTGGCAATTTATTAACTCCATACGCTTTGCCGAAAAGGCTTTAATTCCCGACCAAAAGGATCAAGTTTACCAACTTTTCTTGAGCCAAACGAAAAAATTCAAATTTAAAGCTATAAAGAAAAAATTAAACCTCCTCGACGGAAAATTTAATTACGAAGACGATCATAACATTCCGCCGATGATTAGTAATACCAACTTTCGGAAACTCTTCGGTGCCAAAGTTTGGGATGAAAAAAGCGACGAAGAAAAGGAATTTATTTGGCACATCAAATGGCAAGCCAGTACGAAAGATTGGCTAGCAGCATACGCGAAAAACAACTGGGGCTTTAACGAAAAACAAATAGCCACACTTTGCAAATTCAGACTCAGTGAGGAATATGCACATTTAAGTAAAAAAGCCATTCGGCAAATAAATCCATGGCTTGAAAAGGGATTTGAGTACCATACTGCCGCAGTATTGGGTGGAATTGAACGAGCCTTCGGTCAAGAAGCTTGGAATGAACTTGGTGAAACACAGCAAAACCAGCTCATTCAAAACATCTTTACCATTGTACGACCTGCCAATACAGAGCTTAGCCAAAAAGATCGCTTACGCAATTATCTGCGAGACGAATACGGCTTATCGAGAAATCAATTGAACAAACTTTACCATCACAGTGATTTACGAATTGATCTGGAAAAGAAGGAACGCTTGGCTGATCCTCCGAACTTGAGAAACCCCATAGTGAACTCTGTTTTGTGGGAAGTAAAACGTGTCGTCAATAGTATTTATGACAAATATGGCGCACCCGATCAAATTCGGGTAGAACTGGCAAGAGAAATGAAATCTTCCAAAAAACATCGAGAAGATACTTGGCTAAATAATAAAGAACGGGAAAAGGAGCGGAATCGCTACAAAGAAGAATTACTAGAAAATAATCTGAAAATAAATCCCCGAAATGTTCAGAAAATGGCCTTGTGGTATGAGTGTAATAAAACTTGCCCGTACACTGGAGATTCCATTGGTTTAAGCCAACTCTTTCGCGATGGCACTTTCGAAATCGAGCATATTTTACCACGTAGTCGTAGTTTAAATGATGGTTTTAATAACAAAACGTTATGTCATACGCGGATAAATGCCGTAAAAGGCAATAAAACACCCTTTGAATTCTATGGGAATGATGAAAAAGAATGGGAAAAGGTAAAAACAAGAGTAAAGGCCCTCCTTCCCTACCCTAAATACAAGCACTTCATTCGCAAACAGCATGACGATTTGGATGGCTTTATCGACCGACAATTAAACGATACTCGATACATTTCCCGAGCCACTAAAAGCTATCTCGAATCTATTTCGTTAGACGTTCGGGTGGTGACAGGTGGCGTGACTTCGGTATTGCGGAAAATGTGGGGACTCAACAGTATTCTCAGTCCTAGCAAAACAATTGATGGCCTGGAAGATGGGGAATATGCCATTTGTTTTAATAAGGAAATGCAAATCATAGAGTGCACGAGTATTGAACCCAGTACTGCTAATAAAGAAATTGAGAAGCTAAAGAAAAAGGGCATTGTTGTTACGGGAAGATCCAGAAAAGGGAAATTGCTCTACGACAAATCTAGACTTGATCATCGTCATCATGCGGTCGATGCCTTGGTGATAGCCAGTACAAAAGAAAGTTATTTGCAAACACTGGCAAAATGGAGCGCCCAAGATCGTGATATTTATGCCCTTGAGCGACACAGTAAATTTCCAGTGCCTTGGGAGAGCTTTTTATCAGAAGCAAAAACAAGAATTGACAATACTTTGGTGTCGCACAAACGTCCGAGCAAAAACCTTTCTTTATCTAGGAAAAAGGTAAAGAGAAAAGGCGAATGGAAACAAGGAAAGGGATGGGCTGCCAGAGGACCTTTACACAAAGAAACCGTCTACGGACGAAGAAAAGCACCCGATGGAAGTTGCTATTTTCACGTAAGAAAACCTTTGGAAAGCCTCGATTCGAGTGCACAAGTGAATAAGATTGTAGATGACCGGATTAGGAATTTAATCAAAGATTTTTTGAAAGCGCGCGGCATCGATGTGAGTAAAAAATACACACTCAAGCCCAATCCATTTTTTGAAATAGCAGAGAACGGAGCGCGCAAACCCCTTGTTTTTCTTCCAAATAAGAACGGACAGCCCGTTCCCATTAAGAAAGTACGCATTAGAGAAAAATCGAGCGGAGCAGTAAAGATTCGCGAAGGCTTCAATCAATGGGTAGAACCTGGCAATAATCATCATGTAGAACTGTATCGAAACGCAGACGGTGACATAGAAGAAGAGGTGGTTACTTTTTGGCAAGCAGTGGAAAGAAAAAGACAAGGACTAGCCGTTTACGGTGTGCGTAGCAGTAAAGAATGGGAACTGTACCTGACGCTGCAAGAAAACGATTTGTTCCTATTGGGACTTGCGGATGGAGTGGACTGGAGAACGCTTAGCAAGTCAGAACTGCCCTTGTATCGAGTGCAGAAAATTTCTTCGAAATATTATTGTTTCAGAAAGGTGAACGCCAGTACCATTGAGTTTGAAGAGGAGCAGCTTCGAATTCAAAGTTTCGGTGCTCTCAAAAATCTAAATCCTATTTCAGCAAAACTTAATTCATTAGGTGAAATGTTCTAGGCATAATTATTGATTTTCTACATATGTAGGAAATCGAATTATTATGCTAGGTCATAGTTTACTGTTTTCTCAAGCGTACTATTTACGCTTGGAGAGAAAGCAGCTCATAATCCAATGCTTGGAATCAAAGGAATCCCTAAAGCGGATTCCAGTAGAGGACATCTCTTTTATTGTTTTTGATCACCCACAAGTGAAGACTAGCTTGGGCTTATTGCAAGCGCTGATGGAAGCTCAAGTGATTTTGATTTTTTGTGATCATTTGCGGCAACCGCACAGTCAGCTCTTGCCTTTCAGTGGTCACCACATTTACCAGCAGCGCTTAAGACTTCAACTTCAGCAAAGTTTGCCGCATAAAAAAGGACTGTGGCAACAAATTGTAAAGGCGAAAGTAAAGAATCAAGGAGCAGTGGTTAAAAAATGGGGTGGATTAGAACAACCCTTCATTACTTTTCGAAGGAAAGTAAAATCTGGAGACAGTGGCAAAATAGAAGGGCAGGCCGCTAGGGCTTACTTTCCTGAAATTTTTGGCTTTTCCTTTACCAGGAATCGCTATGGAGCTGTACCCAACAACTACCTCAATTATGGTTACACCCTATTACGCGCCGCTGTAAACCGCTGCTTGGTAGCAAGTGGCCTTTTGCCCGCTCTTGGACTAGAACACAAAAATAAATACAATCCCTTTTGTTTAGCGGATGACCTTATGGAACCCTATCGGCCTTTTATAGACGATGCCGTGCGAAGCTGGCTAGAAGATGAAGCTTTGGAAGAAGAACTCAGCAGCCAAGAAAAAGGGCGTTTGATTCAAATCTTACAAGGACAATGTCAGCTCGGAAATAAAAGCTACCCTCTTCTGAAAGCAATCGAGCTTTCTTGCCAATCACTGGCATTAATTCTAGAAGGAAAGCGCAAAAAACTTCAATTTCCCGAACTGTAAACCATCGCAAAATGTCCTCCACATTATCTCACTTAAATCCGTATCGTATTATGTGGCTTTTTGTATTCTTTGATTTACCCGTTGGCACCAAAGCGCAACGCAAGACGGCCAGCAAATTTAGAAAAATACTGCTCAAGGATGGCTATCGAATGATGCAGTACTCGGTATATACTCGATACTGCATGAGTCCTGAAAAAGCCGATGTCCATCAGAGAAGAATTGAAAAACTCATTCCTGGAGCCGGACATGTGACCATATTACGGGTAACAGACAAGCAATTCGGCAAGATTGTCAATTTTTGGAAGGCAAAACCAGCTCCTTTGGAGGCTCCGCCACGACAATTAGAGATATTTTGAACCGACTTTGACGTCATAAACAACTGATATTAAAGGGCTTATCAGACCCAATAATATCGTCATTTAGAATTTGTAATCAAACCACAACGACCAACCAATTGACCCCGAATTTCAAGGAATATCGTCATTTAGAATTTGTAATCAAACCACAACCTTCTCGGTGAAGTTATACCCGGCCCACTAAATATCGTCATTTAGAATTTGTAATCAAACCACAACTTGCCCATTTCGCCGAATCACCATTAACAGAATATCGTCATTTAGAATTTGTAATCAAACCACAACAATGGCGAGTTTCCAGTGATTTAAAGCCAAATATCGTCATTTAGAATTTGTAATCAAACCACAA
>CALFBW010000445.1 GCA_937951415.1 uncultured Chitinophagales bacterium
CAAATTTCCACTTCAGAACAAGATACCATCATGTATCAATTCGCGGAGCGTTATTATGAAGACGGCGACTGCTTAAATTCTGTAAAAGAATTCGGGAAATACCTCGATCAAAACCCGAACGGTGCCTTTGCATTATTTGCACATTTCTATCGCGGCGAATGCCTTTACGCACAGAAGAAGTACAAGAGCTCTAGGAAAGATTACGATTTTGTACTCGCTCGTCCTAACAATTTATTTACTGAAAAAGCCTTAGATCGCCGATCCAGGATTGCCTTTACGGTTGACAAAGATGATTCTAAAGCATTTTCTCTATTCGAGCGATTGTTTGGTTCTGCTTCACAAGGAGAAACTGCCATTGAAGCCCTTAGAGGTTTGGTCAGAACTTCTTACAATTTGAACAAAGAAAGCGATCTAAGAAAATATGGAAATCAATTGTTAAGCAATAAAAGAGCCAGCAAGGATGACAAGGTGGAAACCCACTATTTCTTAGGAAAAGTCGACTACAAATCAAGCGCATTTGGCGAAGCTCGAAAACATTTTGAACAAGTCGCGAATACCACTAATAATATAATGGGCGCAGAAGCTCGTTATTTATTGGCAGACATGTTGACAAAAGCCCAACAATTAGATCAGGCAAAAGAGGCTTGTTTCCGTGTGGACAGAGAATGTTCAGCACATGAATTTTGGGTAGTTAAATCATTTATTTTATTAGCAGACATTTTCCGTAAAAAAGGAGATCTCTATCAAGCGAAAGCAACCCTCAAAAGTATCCTCGATAATTATTCAGGTGATCAGGCCTTGATAAATGAATGTGAGTCCATGCTGGATGCTATTACAAAACAAGAGAAAGCAGGATCTAAGCTCGACGACGGTACGGGAACGGATAGCGAGTTACTCGAATTAGACGAAGACAATTAAGCGCCACTCCATAAATACTACAGCCATGAATTTATCAGTAATAAAAGTTTTAGCGGCACTACTATTATGGAGTCTGCTTAACCCCTTTCAACTTCAAGCCCAAGATGAAAACTTGGAAGAAGAAGACCTTCCCTCCGAAAGCATTGAAGTGGTTAAGCTTTACGAACCCATTCTAGAGAAAGGGCAAAAAGTAGAAATCACTCCCGTTCTTGAAAAAACAGAAAAGCAAAATCCTGTATTCAACGACTACCGAGTTCCTAATCGATTCTTGAGCTTAAGTTTTGACCCTCCAGGTTTACGTCCTTTGGCGATCAAAGCAAAAAGAAGTGCACCCTTAGATCACTTTTGGTTGCGTCTAGGAGCCGGATCAATTCCCCTAGCAGATGCAGCACTCTCCTACAGTTCAGGAAGGGGAAACAATGGATATTGGGGTTTCGATGTCTCGCACCTGTCGACCTATGGTAAAAGCTTGCAAGACTTGATGGAAAACCACGGCGATGTTTACGGACGATTCAATAAAGGAAACACCTATTTTGAATCCGAAGTTCGTTTCGACAATCGAGTCCATCACAGATACGCTGGAATATTTCAGCAAGAAATTCCAGATTCTTTAATAAACAAGGCCGACTACCGAACACGTTTCAATACTATTGGAGCCCAGATTGGGTTCGGAAGTAATCAAACAGAGATAAGCAGTTTTGATTACGATAGCGATTTGTCCTATCATCACTTGTGGGATAACACTGGTGGGACAGAAGACTTGATTGCTTTTAGTTCGCAACCAACGAAACATTGGGACAGCGGCCTGAGCATTGGGCTTCCTTTGTACGCTGACTATTACATTTACAAGGACAGTATTCAATTCGACAGCACAAAAGTCGCTAACACTACCCTACAGTTTCGGCCTACTTTAGCTTATCGCTTAGGAGGAAGCAGAATTGAGCTAGGTGCTACAAGTGCTTACAACAATGAAGAATGGTTCGTAGCCCCTTACGTGCATGCAGAAGTAGAATTGGTAGAAAAGGCTATAAACGTCTATGCTACCTGGGAGAAAGAAGCCCTTAGAAATACCGTAGAAAATTATCAAAACCAAAATCCCTGGATATCTGCAATTCGCGGAATGCAAAACAGCAGTATTGAACGAAGAATAGCAGGAGTGCGTGGTGATTTAGGAGGACATTTCTCTTTTGACATTAGTGGTGGTCAATACCTTGAAAATGAAAAGCCGCTCTTCATTAACAGCTATTTCTTATCAGATACGGCAAGTTACCAAGTCGTTTATGACTCCACGATCACTGCCTATGGTGGACACATTGCTTTGTCTTATCACCAAAATGAGCGCCTAGGCATTCACTTGGGTGGATCTTATTTTGATAGATCAACGAACAGCGGTTTACCTGCTTGGCATCTACCTTCTTGGCAAGCACAGTTAGGAGCAGAATACCGAGTGAACTCGAAGTTAAAAACGGAACTGCTTTTCTTTATGCGTGATAAATTGCCGGCAGTGTTAGTAGACGGTACGATTATTGAGCTTTCAGGAATGGTGGACTTTAATTTGGCGGCAGAGTATAACTTTTCAGATCGATTTGGCCTCTATCTGAAACTGAACAATGTTCTTTCTCGGAAAAACAGCCGTTACAATTATTATCCTTCCTATGGTTTCTTTGCAATCGGTGGATTGCAACTAAAGTTCTGATGGATGAATTCAAATGTAGAGCAACACTTACGCGACCTTTTGTTTGAAAACGAAAGCGTGGCGATCCCAGGTCTGGGGATTTTACAGACCTATTATACCTCGGCGAGTATCGATAAGGAAGGAGGTCGTGTTCATCCTCCCAGCAAGAAATTGCGCTTCGAGGAAGATACACATGGAGACGGAGATGAATTGATCAATCGAATTGTTGAAAGGGAAGGTAAAAGCACTTTTGAGGCAAGACTGAAAGTAGAAGAATTCGTTGAGTACATGCGCGCTGAAAGTCGCTTAGCTGATGGCTTTGCAATGAAAGGCGTTGGAACTTTTAGAGCAAATAGCCTTTCTGCTGGTATCTCTTCCCTAGATTTTGATCCTGATCCTGATGCCAACTTTAACATTGGAACTTACGGCATGGATGCTGCTCGTCTACCTGGAGATGAAATCACTCCTCCTAAAGTAGAAAGTACCATCGAAGAAATGTACCCACCAAGCGAAACAGATTTAAATACGCAAGAACCTAAGAGTGTTTCGGAATTCCTAGAGGCTCGCCGAAAAGCGGAACGAGAAAACAGTGAAGAAACTACTGACTACCTTGACGAATTGCGAGAAGAGTTTGAGCGTAAAAAACGGGAAGACGAACTCAAAAGAAGAGCTGGAATCGGTGGCGCTGTTGCGGGAACAACCGCTCTAGCAGGAGGATTTCTACTGAACAAAGACAAAGAAGAGGAAGTCAGCGAAATAGAGAAAGCACAGAAAGAAATAGAAGCGAAAAAACGTAGACAGCAACAAGAAACTGAAGCGATTGCCAAACCGGTTTACGAGCATAAGCCTATAGTTCGAGAAGAGAAAGAACTGGTGACGGAAATAAAACGGGAAGAAAAGGTGTATGTACCACCTGTGGTGCCGCAAACTACACAGATAGAAAAGGAGATAAAAGAACCCCCCAAAGCCGAATTATCTGAAGAACGATCTATCCTCGATGTTTTATCAGAAAATGTAGTGGACTCAGAGGAAGAAGAAGTAAAACCAAAGAAAAAAAGAAGCAGTGCTCTATATTGGGTGCTCCCTCTTTTATTACTAAGCCTTCTCGCTGTTTTGGTTTTACAAGTTCAACAAAACAAAATTGACTTTGCTGGTCTTTTCAAGAGTGATAAGACTGAAACCCTTAGCAGCAATGCTGGTGAAAGCAATGATCCTGTTGCTGTAAGCGGAGAGGAAGCACAATCAAAGATCGAGGGACAGCAGAACAACATGGACAAAGCTGCTACTTCTGAAGGTAGTAACACTATTGTTGGTAACACTGATGAGGAAGCAAGTGAAAACGGAGAAAAATCCGAAGATCTTGTGCAAGCAAGTGATAACAGAAGTGATACAGAAGCAGGAGAGCCAGCTGATCAAGAAGAAGAAACAGGCGATCTAGCCGATGAAGCTGGTGTAGAAAGAGCTCCTGCAGCAGGCAATATGAACAATGATGCTCAAGCAAATGCAGGAAAATCTGATCCTCCGAAGTCTACTAGCTTCGATAGTCGTGGAATGCCAATAGGTGAAGACTTCGAAGAGGGGGAAGAACGAAAAGATCCTAGCGTAAGAACAGGAACAAAAGCAGGTGGATTATCGAGCAATAAGACTTCAACAGATAATTACGAAATAAAAACTGCAGGCGAAAGACCAACTGGATACTTTTCTGGTATCGGAATGTTTGGAGATAGAGGAAATGCCCTTAAGTTGAAAGATAAAATGCGAAAACAAGGACAAGAAGCCTATGTAATTCCGCACCGTGGACTGAACGCGGTTGCCATTTTTGCAGGAACAAGTAAAGATGCTGCCAAAGTAAAGCACCGTGAGGTTCGTGAACGTTTCCAAAAGGATGCTTGGTTGAAGTTTTTCAAATAAAAAAGACAAGGGAATCAGTGAATAAAGCATTCCCCATTCATCATTTATTCCATACGCCAACGAACTTTGTTAATGAGCACATAAGTCAATTGCATTAAATCTTTTGATATCTTTGTGACATGAGTTCAGGGGTCTGTCATTTAACGTCT
>CALFBW010000446.1 GCA_937951415.1 uncultured Chitinophagales bacterium
ACTTAATGTTGGTGCAGTTTGGTGCAGTTTGGTGCAGTGTTACTGCAATATCACTGCAATATCACTGCAATTCAGTCATCTTTCAAGATCTTCCAGTATCCTCCGTTTGCAGAGCCAACTCTTTCTATAAGCTTCTTATCTTTTAGCGTAGAAACGTATGTGCTAACAGATCGAGCACTTTTGTTGAGCTTGTGTGCTATCTCTATCGTTGTATAGGATGGGTTTTCAAGAATAATATTAAAAGTTTTGTAGATGTTGTCACCAAATTGGTCTCGTAATCGATTGGCAATCTGCAACTCTGTACCGACCATGGCTTTGAAGATGCTTACTTCAATACCTCCGTCTTTTTCGATAATTTGGGGCTCCGGAAGACCAGCCTCTTGACAAGCCTTGATGATCTTCAATGTTCCACGCCCCCAAGTATCGATGTACCCCCCCTTTGAAACAAGCATCTGCAATTAAAGGATTGGAAGGTTTGGAATTGTGCTCTACTTTAAGGCTCTCAATGGTTAAACCAGCAGGCAACCTGCCTTCATTCCATATAGACAATCGATTGTCAAAAACTCGTAATTGAATTGCTGCACCTCCATATTTTTTATGTACTAGAGCATTTAGTAGCATCTCCCGTAGAGCAGCAACAGGGTAGGGGTCCTTTTCTTGACGTAACATCCCTTTAAAATCAACTGGACGAGTGAGGAATTTGTGATTAAGTTGAATTTGAACTTCTTCCAAAGTGTGAATAAGATTGCCTTCAACGACTTCTTGAAACTTCAAATCTTCACTATCTTCTCCAAAACGGCCAATCATTACCTTGCAGTTGGGAACGAAAAGATTAGGATCTTTCCCAAAAAGAATAAGACCCGCTCTTTTGATCTGGTCTTTATCAGCCAGTCGAAGCTTTTGTAAAATCTCTAAATCAGAAAGTCCACTCGTGCTAGGAAGTCTGCCTGTACCATTGCTATCCTCAATTAGTTTATTGATCGCGCTTGAATCAATGTCTGAAATGCTCGCACGCTCTATTATGATTTCATCCCAAGTTCTTCCAGATTTTGCGAGTAAAAAATCAGTGAGCTCAGTTCCATTTAGCTCATGTGTTGTACTTCCAGATCGAATGTAAAACTTGCCCTTGTAAGAAATTGGATTGCTATATGAGTGTGTAACAAGCTCTAAGAAAGAGCAAGCATCGTCTTCATGAATTTTAACGCATGCAATTATTCCTAAATGGGCTTTGATCTTTGAAGGAATATTTTCCAATAATTTTTTCGAATCAGAAAGTCCAATGGTTTTTCCTTTATCGTCTTTTCCAATGATCAAAGTTCCTCCCTCGGTGTTCGCAAAAGCACAGATCCATTGAAGGTATTCATCTCTCCATTATAGTTTCCATTCTACGTTTTGCTTTTCACTCATCTAAAAGTTCGCATTTTTATGATTCGTCTCAATATTACATAAAAAAACGCGGCTCCGAATCTACAGAGCCGCGTTCTCATTTATTAGCAAACAAAAACCTATAAAAGGTCCATGCTTCTCTTGATGAAATCAGTAAGATTTGCTCCGCTCAACATGTTCTGTTGAAGCAATGCCAAATCGTGTAACTGGTTCACCATTTTCTTGCGGTTTTCAATCTGCTTCTTCAGGATTTTCTCCATAATCGGGTGGTTGGAATTTACTACCAAATTATAGCTCTGCGGGAATCCTCCCATGTCCATGCCATTGTAAGCCGACATTTCCTGATACCGACGCATGATCTCATTCTTCGTGATTTGAACAGGAGCCGACTCAGGAGAAAGTGCTTTTAGCTCTACCATGGCAGTGCTTCCCGTCAACTCTTCTGTGAATAGCGTTTTCAATTTAGTTTGCTGATCTTCCGACAATACAGACTCTAGATCGCTGTCTGTATCGATCAGTTTATCCGCTACATCTGCATCGACGCGCTTGAATTGAACGCCTTCCGTGTTCTGTTCTAGCCAGCCCACAAAGTGTGTATCAATCTCGTGATCCATTTTCAGAACAGAATAACCTTTGTCTTTTATAGCACTCAAGTAAGCATCTTGTGCTTGCAAGTTGCTGCTGTAAAGCACGATTGTTTTTTCGCTCTTATCCGTCTGTGTTTCTTTGATAGACTCGGTGTATTCTTCCATTGTGAAGAATTTTCCATCCACATCTTCCACTAAGCTGAAGCCCTTAGCCTTGTCTGCGAACTTTTCGTCGGTCAACATGCCGTACTTGATGAAAACACCAATATCTCCCCACTTTGACTCAAAGTTTTCACGGTCTTTCTTGAACAACTGCGCTAACTTCTGCGCTACCTTTTTGGTAATGTGCTCGCTAATGCGTTTTACATTCGGATCACTTTGCAGGTACGAACGCGAAACATTCAATGGAATATCCGGAGAGTCAATTACCCCTTGCAATAAGGTCAAAAACTCAGGAACGATGTTTTCTACATTGTCGGTAACGAATACCTGATTGCAGTACAATCCAATTTTGTTCTTGCGAATTTCGAAGTTGCTTTTCAATTTCGGGAAGAATAAAATACCCGTCAAATTGAAAGGAAAATCTACATTGAGGTGAATCCAGAATAAAGGATCTTCGTAAGTATTCGGATACAATTCGCGGTAGAAAGCCTTGTAATCATCATCGCTTAATTCCGAAGGTTTTTTCGTCCAAGCTGGACTAGGGTTGTTGATGATGTTGTCAACATGCTCAATCGTTTCGATATCATCTTCGCCTTTCTCACGCAACTCCTTTTCCCCGAATTTGATTTCTACTGGAAGGAACTTGCAGTACTTCGTCAACAACTCTTGTACGCGAGCCTCCTTTAGGAACTCTTCCGATTCCTCATTGATGTGTAGAATAATGTCCGTTCCACGATCCGCTTTATCGCCTACACTCATGGTGTATTCAGGATCACCGTCGCAAGACCAACGCACTGCCTCACCTTCTTTGTAAGACTTCGTGTGAATCTCTACCTTGTCAGCCACCATAAAGGCAGAGTAAAATCCAAGCCCGAAGTGTCCGATAATAGCATTATCGTCTTGGTACTTGTCCAAGAACTCTTGTGCACTCGAGAATGCAATCTGGTTGATGTACTTCTCAACCTCATCCTTCGTCATTCCAATTCCCTTATCAGAAACCGTTAATGTTTTGGCAGCCTCATCCAATTTGATCTCAATGCGGAAGTCATCACTTTGACCAATGCTTTCTCCCTTCGAAGCGTAAGTCTTCAACTTTTGCGTGGCATCAGTAGCATTGGCTACCAACTCTCTTAAGAAAATCTCGTGATCCGAATAAAGAAACTTCTTAATGATCGGAAAGATATTCGCGACATCCGTTTTGATCGTCCCTTTTATAGTACTCATATTGTAAGTCTGTTGGTTTTATTTCCTAAGGGCTCAAAGTTCAAAGCGTGTGCCACCACGACTTTTCTGCCAAGCTGACAGGAATTTGCTGTGCTCTAAGAAATCTTGCCTCAATAGGGCTGACAAAATGCCTTTTTAGGCTAAAAGGTGCCTGGTCTACGCTACTTCCAAACTTTATACAAGAAGCGCTTTAGTGCTTTAGCTGTTTCACTATTTCGGAATTGCCAATCAGAGTAGCTCAAGGGAAAAACAGGAATGCCTACTCGATTTAATTGGGCAATTTTTTCTGGCGACATAGATTTGTCAAGTTGGTCTTTGAAGCCAATCAAATCAATACCGCGCCATCCATAGCTCGTTTCAATCATAACATCAATCTCGATCCCGCCATTTTTGTAATCAAGATAAACGCGGCCTTCTTTGTTTATGAGTTCAAGCAGATCAGCAGGAAGTTCCAAAGAAGATGCTTCGAAGTCTGACGTACTTTCTTTGGAAACAATTTGTGATAAAAAAAGGAAAAGCAGACTATCTTGTTTTAAGTGCGATTTTCGCGTAGAACACAAAACGTGTTGTTTGAATTTTGCTCTTGTAATACTGACATTGAAAACGTCCGATTTATTAAGATGGACAAAAGCTGCAGAATGACTTTCATTGCAAACGCAAAAAGAGAGAATCATTTCATCTCTTTCTTCCCCCTGAAAGTGATGAGGAGTACCAATTAGGATGCGATGATTTTTAATGCTTTTTAAAGGCAGTTTTTCCTTGATTAGTTTTTTGATATACTTCACTTGGTCATTAAACGGAGAAAGAATGCCAATACTCGTTTTTGATTTTTTTGGTTTAGATCTATCTCGTTCAATGATGCCTTCTATAATGTGCAATGCTTTAACTGCTTCCACTAAATTTATTCCTGACTTTTCTCGCCTGCCATGGACTGGATAAAGTTGAACTTTAGATTCAGAAAAAGTAGAAGGCTTGGTCGTCATGATTTTCAAGTTTCCACCGTAAAAATGTTCATTTGAAAATGCTATGATGGAAGGATGAGACCGGTAATGTTCATTTAGAAAATGTACTTGAGATTGGCTTTCAATTGCGCTCGAAGTGAAATCCAATAAACTCTTCTTCCTGAAATTTAATTGATCAATAGACCAGTTTTTTAAGTTATTTCTAGTTGCAATTTGTTGCATTTGACTTAAGGAAAGAAAAGATAAATGACGAAGCTGCTCAGGATCTCCAGCTATTACCGCATTTTTTCCGCGCTGTAAAGCTGGTAATGATTTAGCTACGTCTGATTGTGTTGCCTCGTCAATAACTACCAGGTCGAAGAGTTCCTTTTTAAAAGGTAAAACATTGGCTAGTTCATCGAGTCGCGCCAGCCAAACTGGAAAAATATTTCGAAGGAGTTTAGCATTGATTTGTTCGAAGAATTGTTCGCGCTCCATTCCTCGATTTGCACTCAGCCCATCGTATAGATTTTGAATGCTATCCCTTTGCTCTTCTAAGGCAAGCCACCAGTTCCGTTTGATTCTCAATCGAAGATAGTAGTCGACTTGTTTCTTTAATTTATTCTCAAACAAATCTAAGTCCTTCTTGATCTCCCAATGATTTTTTTTGCCTTTTAGTCTGTGTCGGTAAAGCGGTCTTTTTAATTTTTTGAACCAGTGAATGTTCTGATCTTGTAATAAATTTGCGTAGAGGGTTTCATTTTCTTCGGCCGCTTGATAGGTAGCCCTTAAGGATTTTATTCTTTTTGTTAGCCGGTTTATTTCTATTTTTTGCTTATCAATTTGCTGTGTTTCGATGCTCTGTACATTCCCAGAAAGAATGCGTCTTATTTTGGTGACTACGGAGCCACCTTTGTAGCGCATCTTAGCACGCATGACCAAGTCCTTCAAGCCAAATTGAGAAGAGATTTTTTCTTGCAAAACATCGAGGGCTTCATCGCTTGATGCAGCGATTAAAATTGACTTGGGGCCATTTAAGATGGCATCTACTGCTAAGGCAGCAATGCTGAAAGATTTGCCTGTTCCCGGAGGTCCCATTATGAGAGATAAATCAAAGTTCTCACTAGCTTCAAGTATACCTTTTTGGCTTTCCGTTAAATTAGCAGGATGGAATCTTTCTCTCTTATTAAAAGAAACAATAGCCCCTTTTTTATTGAGTCGAATTGCTCGCTCGCCTAGTTTTTGGATTTTATTCATTGGCTGACTACTCGTTTGTTCGCCTCTTTTTCGAAACAAAGCGCGCAAGCTTGAAGAATAATCATTGGTTTCGAGGAGTAGAGAGAGCTCATTTAAAACGCCTGAGCTTGATTTTGGTTTTTCTACCAAGGCAACTGAAATGCCCATATGGATACGAAAATCTGTGCCTTTTCTTTTCTGCAATCGAAGGCTTTTCTCTTCTTCGAAATCTGGGAAAAGCAGTAAGTTCTCAGAAGATAAAAAAGAATAACTCCTTTCAAGAAAGCTTGCTAGCCTCCCGCATATGCCAAAGTCTAAGCGATCTAATTGGATGAATTCTACCCAATCATCAATCGAGACTTTTTTATTGTTTGCATTTAATATTCGAACAAGTCCAGTGTTCAATTGAGCAGGATTGTCAGTGGCGCGAATAAAGAAATCCCTTCCTTCTTGCTCCAATTGTAAGGGGAAGAAAAATAAGGGAGCCATGATCTTCTTTTCTCGGCCTAGTATTAAAGTGGTTCCGGAAATAAATAAGGGGCAAGCATATAGTGCCTTTTCTTTCTGGTGTAGCGCTAACTCAATTTGTAAATTCTTTCCATACTCATCATCAATCGCATATCGATTGCCAGCTCCATTGAGAACTTCTGCTTCCTTTAGGAAAATTTGTTGTTCGAATTTTTTACTGAAAATGTCCAACAACAACTGACGATTGTTGTCAGCTTCATAGCAGCTGCGATAGTAGGATAAAAGCGAACTGATTTCTGACACAGCTCTAATTTAAGCGAAAATGAATCTGCTCTCAAGGAAACAGTAAAGTTGGAAAATTATATTCCGATTTGTGAAATTCCCTCTGTTACAATCCCAGTGCTTCAGCTACAATTGGGTTCCTTTTATAAACATCATCCATAAAGAAAGTCCGTCCATTCGGATCTACAAAAACAGTTTGATAGCTCATGTAAATGGGCAAGGGGTTATCTAGATTAACCCGTTTGTTTTTGCCACGGGCAATAACTTGATCGATTTTTTCGCGATCCCACTTTTCCTGATCTTTCAAAAGATACTCAGCTAAATCAAGCGGATTTTGTAGGCGTATACAGCCGTGACTCAAAGCACGCGATGGCAACGCAAACTTCGGTTTTGACGGAGTATCGTGTAAATAAATACTGTATTGATTCGGGAACATGAATTTTACCAATCCAAGCGCATTTCTTCGTCCGGGCTTTTGGCGAATATTGTACTTAAAATTAGAACGACTTACCGTTGACCAATCTACTGAATACGGATTCACCTTTTTTCCACCAGTAAATAACTCATAATTATTGGCGGCCAAATATCCAGGGTTGCGCCGAATTTTAGGAAGCATTTCTCCACTGGCTATATTGTAAGTAACATTCCAATACGGATTGAGCTCAATGTATTCCAAAATGTCGGCAAAAATGGCCGTCTTTGTTCGGATGGTGCCCACCATTACCTTCTTCACCTCCACAACGGAATCGCGCTCCATGACATCAAGGTAAAAGCCAGGAACATTAACGAGGAGCAATCGATCCTGTAATTCTCTTGGCAGCCATTTCCAAGTTTCTAGATTGACTAGTAATTCTTTAATGCTTTGCTTTTTGGAGAAAGTCATCTTTCGCAAAGTCTTTGGTCCAACAACACCATCCGTACTTAACTGGTGATCTTCTTGGTATTGCTTCACTTTATTAACCAACAAACTATCATAATAAGCTGCTTTGAAGATACTGTCAGCGGAAACAAGGTAGCTCATTTCTTCCAGTTTCACCGTATCTCTTAGCACTGTTATAGTGTCTATCCTGTTTTGAAAGGTATCGACTAAAATCCATGCAGAATCGGTGTTAGCATAAAAGGTATCTCTACAATAGGATTCATAGTAATAGGGTGTCCTTTCGACCAAATAGCCAATACTGTCTCTGGTAACTAGAACCGAGTCAATCGATAGAGTATCCAGGTAGTTGTACGAATAACCAAGACTGTCGGCCGATGAATAAAGCTGATTCATTTTCGCTCTAACAGCCAAAACGGCCGGATGCTCATCTCCAGGTCTTAGAATCAAATCTTCTTCGAATTGTAGATCTAAGGTGTCTTCTGCCTGTAAGCTCACATCTTGATACGCCTTTCTCAATGCTTTGTATTGAGGATATGGAGGACGCATTTTCGACACAAAGGAAGAAGGAGAACTGTCTTTATTTAGATAAGCCGATGCTTCGAGAAATTCTGAAAGTATGTTGACGCTGTCGCGTGGAATTTCCCACATCAAGTCAAGTTCCTTAGGCTCAACTTTCCCCATTCTCAAAGTCTTGCCTACTTTCAAAGCAGCATCGGTAAGTAAAATATCTAGCAAGGCTATCTCTTCAGCTGGAATCAAGAATAAACGAAGATTTACATCGTCGATTCCACGCAAACGCTCCTTTAAAGCGGTGTAGGCATAATCTTCAGGATTTAAGCCATCCCATTGAGAAGCCTTGATCTCTTGAATCAAAAGGTAGCCTTCCTCAAAAAGCCGAGACTCGCTGTACCAAATAGGCGAGCAAGACAAGGTATCATAGAGTAAGCGAACCGAATTTTCATCGTGGAGTTCTTTTCCATCAATTTTTACAGCTTCGTTCGAAGCAGCCAAAATATCACAAATCCAAGAGCTGACATCCTGTCCCGAGGCAGAGACCGAAAAGCAAAGAAATAGAAATAAAACAAGACCTTTCATTAGACAAAATTGATATAAATACTTTGTACAATACTAATTAGATGAAATAAAAGTGCCACGGTTCATTCTCAAATGTGAATAAGTCCAAGAAATAAATGCGGTAGAAGCTAGATTCTTCTTGTACTTTTGTAGAATCCCAAACTAAGGAAAAGTGTAGCCATGCGAAAGACCGACCAGTTGTTTGCTCTCATAAAATCGATGAGTAAAGCCGAGAAGAGATACTTTAAACTGTATTCTACTTTTCAATCGGGTTCCAAGAATTATTTGGAGCTCTTTAGTATGCTAGACAAGCAAGTAAGTTACAATGAGGCGAAGGTTCGCAAGCGATTCGAAGGGGAGAAATTCCTCAGCCAATTGCATGTAACGAAGAACTACCTCTACAACTTAATATTGAAGGGTTTAGAAATGCTGCATCAGGGCAAAACCGTAAAGGCTCAAGTGCCTTCTTTGTTGAGCAGGATCGATATTTTAATGGATCGAGAACTTTATACACAAGCTTTAAAGTTGTGGAAGAAGACCAATAAAATGGCTTTAGAGCAGGAGCTTTTGACAGATCAATTGAAGCTTTTAGTACAAAAACAACACTTGGATCTTCAACTCGAAAAAGGGACTGCTTTGAAAGAAGCGCAGAGCTTGAACGAAGAGCGGATTGCTAGCGTCTTTTCAAAATTGGCTGGGCAGTTCAATTTAGCTACTTCAAGCGATGTTCAGTTTGATGAGTTTTCGACTGACACCAAGGAGGAGATTATCCGAGATAGTTACCATGGAAAGCTCCAAGATTTTCTCACCAAGATTTCGGAGTATCAAGAGTTACAACAAGTGGCTTTGGCTTATGAACTAGCTGGTAAGTGCTTGGACTTTATGATAGAGCACCCAGAAAAACTCCCAGGACAAATTGCACTTTATGAGAAAGTGAATAGAGCACGAATCCGCGATGGTATCAAAGCTGGGGTAGGGGAGAAAACCATGCGCGGCTTGTTGGAAGATTACTTGAATATTTTCCAGCGATTTGGAATAAAGGGGCAAGAACTAATTCGTCGTAGGCTAGAGAATCATTACATCCATTTATTGTTTATGCAAATAAATAAGAGTGAATCTCCTGAGAACTTTAGGGATGTTGTTGAAGCCATTTCAGATAAATGGGAAGAGAAGAGAGCAGAGGTTTTGTCAACACCCAAGGAGGAAGTGGCAAATTTATTATCCTCCTATTACTTTAAGATTTTGGAATACCATCACTGCTTAGTGCATGTAGATAGATGGGTGGAGAGCTACAAAAAGAAAATCCCCGCAGCTGCACAAGCAGCTATTCGATGTCGTTATATGATGTGTGGGTTTGAAATGGATCGCTGGGATTTGTCGACGAAAAGAATTGATGATTTATCGGACAATCAACCTTTGACAGCTTCCCCATACAAATCGGAAGTAGCGCTGAGTAGCTTCTTTAAAATTCTAAATAGAGTAAGTAATCAAACACAAAAGAATAACATGTTTGTATTGCTTAAAGCAGAATTGATGGGGCTTTTACAGAATAATCCGAAAGAACAGAAAATATTCGAACATTTCGATTTGCTGGATTGGATAGATCGTCGAGACAACAGACGCACCTTCTCACAGAAACTGCGCGATTTTTCTTCAGACAACCAAAGATTTCGGTAATTTGCCTGAACTAACTTAAGGCGCTAATTCGACCTATTTGTTAGGCATTTATTTTGGATAAAAGCTCTTTCGCTTGTTTGCTTCTGCCTGAATTTAATTTGGCAAGCTCAGTGAGTTTTTCTTTTGCTCTTTCAACTTCTTCTAGCTTCAAAAGTGCTAAACTCTGATACCACAACGCATCATCTCGACGCTCGTATCGAGTATCACTAGATAAAGGATCTAATAACTTGGATGCTACTTCATCATTATCAATTGCTATAAAGCAAATCGATCGATATAGGTCTCGATCTCTCGGAGGAATATCTTTACTATTGGTGAGTTTTTGTAAGCTGCTCTGATAATCTTGACTTTGAAAATCAGCGTTGATTTCTTCTAGAACTTTGACAGATTTATTCGATCGATCGACTTCGATTAACTGTTCTGGGCCAACAAAATATTGCTCTGCTAATGTGGAATTGTTGATGGGTTGATTGAATAAAAACAACAAACCAAAAAGCAAAACAAAAAGGGCGGCTGCTGCCATCAACATCGGCAGTAATCGACGCGTTTTCTTGTCTTTCGACTTAGGCTGAATTTCGTTGTGATGGCTGTCCTGCTTGCCAGGGCTAGACGAAAAGACAATGTCCCCTTTTCTTTTGAGCATCATTCGCTTTAGCTGGAATTTTTCATAGTCAGCTAGTACACCAGTGATTTCTGCATGTAACTTGACTTCCTCTTGGAATGGAAGATCAGTAGACAAGCGATTTTCAAAGGATTCCAGTTCAGAACCTGTAAGCTCTTGCCTCAAATAAGACTCGATCCAATCATATTTTTCTTCTTCAGTCAAACCTTAATTTTCTAGTTGCTCTTGATACTTTCTAATCAATGCTTTTTTACATTGGTATTTTGAGGCTTTTATTGCATCATAGTTTTTATAGCCCAGAGGTTCTTGCAATGATTTCAACGATCGCTCTTCCAATAAATATGCCTTCAACAGTTTTTGACATTTAGGTCCCAAGTTTTCAAAAGCTAAAAGAATGGCTTTTCGCTCCTTCTCCTTTTTGGCTTTAAGCTCTTGGGCATTTTCTGCATTTACCAAGGGATCGTAATCAACTTGGGTTTCACTGAGATAATCCACAAAAGATTCAAAATTCCAATCTTGGTCTTCTGTTGGAAGACTTGCAAGCCGCATCTCTTTCTTTTGTCGTGAAAGAAACACATTTTTTGCACTGGTGTAGAGATATCCACCAAGGTTGTTTTGTTGCACATTTCCCTTGAGAATTTTAGTTCTAAGCAATAAAATAGCTTCCATGAAACAATCTTCCGCTACTGGTCTTGCAATGGAGTAGCGACGTTCCAATGCAAATACGCAGTTTTCGTAATGCTCCGTAAATAAGTCGCCTAAGAAATCGCTATTGCCATGTAAAAGCTGTTCTTGCCAATCTTCCATAGTAGCCTCCCCAGTGGGCTCTTGTTGGTTAAATGTGTGAGTGACAAAAAGGTAAATACTTTTTATAAGAAAAGACAAAGTTTTGGATCTAAATGACGAAAAAGAACTTAAGTAGCAGGTCAAGAGTACGAAAAGACAGCAGTAAGTTCTGCTTGACTAGGTGACATTGACCGTAGTGAGGGTCATATGAATGGAGACAATGACAACACTAAATAGTTATAGTGTAGTTCTTCAATTGGAAATACCTTATTTTTGCAGCCGTTTTCGACAACGAGCGCAATAGCTTTAAGACACCTTTATATATCCTATGGTTGACTATCAATTAAATCATCTTCAAGAACTTGAATCGGAGTCTATTTTTGTACTTCGTGAGGTTGCAGCACGCTTCGAACGTCCTAGCCTCATGTTTTCTGGAGGGAAAGACAGTATCGTAATGCTGCATTTAGCACGAAAAGCTTTCCATCCTTGTAAAGTGCCTTTTCCTCTTTTACATGTGGATACAGGGCACAACTTTCCAGAAACTATCGCATTCCGCGATCAATTAGTAGAAAAGATCGGCGCCAAATTGGTGGTGGCGAAAGTGCAGGACTCCATTGATCAAGGAAAATCGAAAGAAGAAACGGGAGTGAACGCAAGTCGAAATGGTTTGCAAACGGTTACGCTTTTGGATGCTTTAGAAGATTTGAAGACGGATGCTGCCATGGGTGGTGCGCGTAGAGATGAGGAAAAAGCACGTGCAAAAGAGCGTTTCTTTTCGCATCGAGATGAGTTTGGACAATGGGACCCAAAAAATCAGCGGCCTGAATTGTGGAACTTGTTTAACAGCAAAAAAGCAATGGGGGAGCATTTTAGAATTTTCCCTATTTCGAACTGGACAGAAATGGATATCTGGCAGTACATCTTAGCTGAAAAAATTGATATTCCGAATTTGTACTTCTCGCACAAAAGAAGATGTGTGAACAGAGACGGAATCTTGTTGGCAGAATCGCCTTACCTCAACATGAAAGAAAATGAGGAAGTAAAAGAGTACCAAGTTCGTTTCCGCACCATTGGTGACATGACTTGTACGGGAGCATCATTGTCTGATGCAGATTCTCTAGAAAAAATTATTGAAGAAGTAGCGGCAACCCGTCAAACTGAAAGAGGTGGACGTTCGGACGATAAACGTTCTGAAGCTGCCATGGAAGATCGTAAAACACAAGGCTACTTCTAAGCCGCAAAAGCAGAACACCTTACTAATGAGTACACCTTCAACTAACGGATACCTCGATATGGAATTGCTGCGGTTTACTTCCGCAGGTAGCGTCGATGATGGAAAAAGCACCTTGATTGGTCGCTTGCTCTACGACACGAAAAGTATTTTTGAGGATCAATACGATCAAATAAAAGAAGCCAGTGAACGCAAAGGGGAAACTACCGTGAACCTTGCTTTATTGACCGATGGATTGCGTGCAGAACGTGAGCAAGGAATTACCATCGATGTAGCTTACCGATACTTCGCGACTCCAAAGCGAAAGTTTATTATCGCCGATACACCAGGACACATCCAGTACACACGAAACATGGTAACGGGTGCATCAACAGCCAATTTGGCGCTTATCTTGGTAGATGCTCGTCATGGCATTATTGAGCAAACAAAGCGTCATGCCTTTATTGCTTCGCTTTTGGGAATTCCACACATCGCTATTTGTGTGAATAAAATGGACTTGGTGGAGTACAAAGAGGAAGTTTTTGACAAGATCAAAAGCGACTTCGAAAACTTTTCTTCTAAGTTTGATAAACTAGATATTCGCTATATCCCAATTAGTGCTTTGCACGGAGATAATGTAGTGAACAAGTCCGAAAAAATGGACTGGTACCAAGGCTCAACCCTTTTGTACCTTCTGGAAAATATTCATATTGCCAGTGATCAAAATCGTATCGATTGCCGATTCCCAGTGCAGTATGTATTACGCCCACAATCCGATGAATATCACGATTTTCGTGGATACGCAGGTCGTGTAGCAGGTGGAACTTTCCGCCCAGGTGATGAAGTAACCGTATTGCCTTCTGGATTTACTACGAAGATCAAGAGCATCGAAAGCATGGACGGAAATCTAGCGGAAGCATTTGCTCCTATGTCAGTGACGATGACCATTGAAGATGACATCGACATAAGCCGAGGAGACATGATCGTTCGTGCAGATAACCAGCCACAAATGAGTCAAGATGTTGACTTGATGGTTTGTTGGATGAACGAGCAGCCGCTTAATCCAAATGGAAAGTATACGATTCAACACACTTCGAGAGAAACGCGTTGCATGGTCAAAGAAGTGAAATATAAGGTAGATGTAAATACCCTCCACCGCGATTTGGAAGACCGAACGATTGGCTTGAACGATATCGGAAGAATTAAGATTCGTACCATGAGTCGCTTGTTCTACGATCCATACAAGCGAAATAGAAATACAGGAAGTATCTTAATCATAGATGAACTCACAAATGAAACAGTGGGCGCAGGAATGATTATAGAATAGTCTTATATACCAAACAAACGACTAGGGGAGCGGTGGAGACATTGCTCCCTTTTCTTTTACATTTGTACCATTATGGCAGATAATATTCATCCCATCTTTGATAAAATTCTTGGACGTGCAGACAAGGAGAACCTCCTAAATCAGCGCTCTATTTGCTTTTGGTTGACGGGTTTGTCGGGTTCAGGAAAAAGCACCATTGCTGCAGCTTTCGAAAAACGCTTGCATGCTGAGGGTTTTTTAACGCAAATACTGGATGGTGATAACATTCGCTCAGGACTGAATAAAAATTTGAGCTTCTCAGCAGAAGATCGCAAAGAAAACATTCGAAGAATTGCAGAGTTGGGGAAACTCTATGTGCACTCTGGATTAGTGATCATCTGCAGTTTTGTGAGCCCAACGCGTGAGATACGAGCAATGGCCAAAGAAATCATTGGACCAGAAAATTTTAAAGAAGTTTTTATTAATGCCTCTTTAGAAGTTTGTGAGCAAAGAGATGTGAAAGGCTTGTATAAAAAAGCCCGCAAAGGAGAAATCAAGACCTTTACAGGAATCGATGCTCCTTACGAAGCGCCAGAAGCCGCCGATATGATTATCGAATCAGGAGTCGAAAGCTTAGAAGAATCTACGGGAAAATTGTTCCGTTTTGCTTTGCCATTTATTGCCAAAAACTAACTCTTAGAGTTTTTGCTAATAAATGTTGGAGCGGTTTTTTTCACCAAGTAGACCATTTTTTTTGCTTTAGATTCAGTCTGAAAGCCTGTCTACTTGTTCGGGAATAGGGATCGTATGACAGTCGGTGGATTACGAATAGTTGGAGAATGACTACATCTTGGACAGAACTGGTGTAAATACACCAGATTCCTTTGCTTTTGGCATCATTTTATCCCCTAAAATGAATGATATTTGCACCTTAATTTATCAAAATTCATATGGGAGCTGAAGCCTATATCTCCAATGCTCATCCAGCATACATTGAGTCACTCTATTCAGACTATCAAAACGATACTGAATCCGTAGAAATGGGATGGCGCAAATTCTTTGAAGGATTTGAATTCGCTATAAACAACAATGCTTCCAATGGTGGAGCAGCTGTCGTTTCTGACGGCTCTGCAGATGAACTCCGAGTCTACAACATGATCTTGGCTTATCGTTGGAGTGGGCACTTAGAAGCTGATACGAACCCTATTCGAAAACGACGAGATCGAAAAGCAAACTTGCATTTAAGTTTCTTCGGGTTGAACGAAAAACAGCTAGAAGAAGAGTTTACAGTAGGTTCTATTATTGGCCTACCGAAAACCAGCCTCAAAAACATTGTAGCTCGCCTCAAAGAAATTTACTGCGGACCTTTTGCCATTCAGTATTCGTACTGCCGTGATCCAGAACGTCGCAAGTTCATCGAAGAAAGATTCGAGCAGCGGAAAGCAGTGGACTATGGTTTTGATTTAGATCATAAAAAACACATCCTATCGAAGCTGAATGAAACGACGCTTTTAGAGCAATTTTTAGGAAAAAAATACCTAGGAGAAAAGAGATTCTCGCTAGAGGGTGGTGAGAATACCATCCCTGCATTGGATGCAATCATCAATCAAGCAGCAGATCTTGGTGTACAAGAGTGTGTCATTGGAATGGCGCACCGTGGTCGTTTGAATGTTTTGGCGAACATCATGCAGAAAACCTACGATCAACTGTTTAGTGAATTCGAAGGCAACACGCCGGATGGACAAACGATGGGAGATGGAGATGTGAAATACCACTTGGGTTTCCGTTCGATGTTCAAATCACAGTCGGGTAAGGAAATTCACTTGAAATTGACACCGAATCCATCTCACTTGGAAGCGGTGAACCCAGTCGTTTTGGGTTTTGCTCGTGCTCAAGCAGATGCCGTTTATGAATCAGATTACGACAGCATTTTACCGATTCTCATTCATGGTGATGCAGCGGTAGCAGGTCAAGGAATTGCCTACGAGGTGATTCAAATGAGCAAGTTGAAAGGTTACTACACAGGAGGAACGATTCATGTGGTGATCAACAATCAAATTGGTTTTACCACTGATTTTGACGACGCGCGTTCTTCTGACTATTGTACCAGTTTGGCAGCAGTTGTGGAGGCACCAGTAATTCACGTGAACGGTGATGACGCTGAAGCGGTAGTTTATGCTGCTAGAGTAGCGGCGGAATACAGACAGGAATTTAACAGCGATGTGTTCATCGATATCCTTTGTTATCGAAAGCACGGACACAATGAAGCTGATGATCCAAAGTTTACGCAACCACAGTTGTACGCTTTGATTGAAAAACACCCGGATCCTCGAAAAATTTACGTGGATAAGTTGGTGAATAGAAAAGACATCACGGCAGCAGAGGCAAAGAAAATGGAGGCAGATTTTATCGCCGATCTACAAGATCGTCTAGATAATGTTCGCCAAAAGCCGCTGCCTTATGTCTACCAAGAACCAGAATTGGCTTGGAAAAAATTGAGAGTATCAACTAAGAAAGATTTTGAAAAGTCGCCAGATACAAAAATTTCAAAAACGAAGATTGCTAACATTGTTAAGGGCTTAATCAAAGTGCCAGAGGGTTTTACGCCATTGCGCAAAGCCAATAAAATGTTAGAACAGCGTAGAAAGCTCATGAAAGATGAGAAAACCGTTGATTGGGCAGCTGCAGAGTTACTAGCCTACGGTTCAATTCTCCTCGATGGATCTGATATCCGTATGAGTGGGCAAGACGTGAAGCGGGGAACCTTCTCTCATCGTCACGCCATTCTTTCTGATCATTTGACTGGGGAAGAATACAATCGCTTAAATTTCTTAGCGAAGAAACAAGGACAATTCCGCATTTACAATTCCTTACTTTCAGAGTTTGGAGTGCTAGGATTTGAATACGGTTATTCCTTGAGCTCTCCAGATCATTTGGTGATTTGGGAAGCGCAGTTTGGTGATTTTGCCAATGGGGCACAAACCATGATTGATCAGTTTATTACCGCAGGAGAAAGTAAGTGGCAAAAGCAAAGTGGTATCATTTTGTTGTTGCCGCACGGATACGAAGGGCAAGGTCCCGAGCACTCTAGCGCACGTTTAGAGCGTTTCTTGCAAGGCTGTGCCGAAGACAATATCGCCGTAGCTAACATTACGAGTCCTGCGAATTTCTTCCATGCCATTCGTCGTCAACTGGCTCGACCTTTCCGTAAGCCCCTTGTTATTATGTCGCCCAAATCTTTATTGCGACATAAACGTTGTGTTTCTAGCGTAGATGAACTAGCCGTGGGCGGATTCCAAGAAATTATCGACGACAACAATACAGTTGCCAAGGCGAAAGTGCAGCGTGTCCTGCTTTGTACTGGAAAGCTGTACTATGATTTATTAGCTAAAAAAGAAGCGGATAAAAGAAAAGATGTGGCCATCGTACGCATGGAGCAAATCTATCCAATTGCTAGAAAGCAACTCACCAGTATTTTGAATAAGTACCAAAATGCAGAGTTGGTTTGGGTACAAGAGGAGCCATCAAATATGGGAGCATGGAGTTTTATTTTGCGACACCTAAGAGAATTCAATTTGTCTCTAATGGCGCGCAAGGAAAGTGCTTCACCAGCTACTGGTTTTAAGAAAATTCATTTGAAAGAACAGCAAGCTCTGATTGAGCAAGCTTTTGAACTTTAACATAAATCGTTTTACAAAAGATCGTGCACAGATCAACAATAATAAGTTATGGTCATTGAAATAAAAGTTCCCGCGTTGGGAGAATCCATTACCGAAGTGACCCTCTCCTCGTGGTTAATTACCGAAGGAGAATACGTGGAAATGGACCAAAGCATTTGTGAGCTAGAATCGGATAAGGCTACTATGGAAATGCCTGCCGAGAAAGCAGGAACCGTGACCTTCGTAGCAGAGGAAGGCAGTGACTTAGAGATCGGGGACCTACTTTGTAAAATTGATACTTCCGCCGCTCCTCCTGCAGGAGGCAAGGAAGAGAAAACTGAAGATGCGCCTGCTGCAAAAGAGAAAGTAGAGGCAGCTGCACCTGTTTCTAATAAAACAGTTGAGCACGCTTCTCCAGCAGCTTCTAAAATTCTGAGAGAGAACAATCTGTCAGTCAAAGACGCCAATGGCACTGGAAAAGATGGACGCATTACCAAGGAAGATGCTGTTAAGGCAGCGGCTTCAGCAAAATCGAAAGGAAGTGCTCCAGCTAAGACAGCGACAACGGAAAGCTCAGTAGCACCAGCAGGTGGACGAACACACCGCGTAGAGAAAATGAGCCGCTTGCGTCGTACCATTGCCTCGCACTTGGTCAACGCTAAGAACAATACAGCCATGTTAACCACTTTCAACGAAGTGGATTTAACAGAGGTAAAGGCAGTCCGAGCGAAATACAAAGAGAGCTTCCGTGAAAAGTACGGTGTAGGTTTAGGTTTCATGTCATTCTTCATGAAGTCTTGTGCACTTGCTTTGATGGAAATGCCACAAGTGAATGGTCAAATTGACGGAGATAACATGATCTTGCACGATTATGTAGATATGTCTGTTGCGGTTTCCACCCCAAGAGGTTTGGTAACGCCTGTTTTACGCAATGTAGAAACCTTGAGCTTGCAAGCTATTGAAGCTGGAGTAAAGGAATTGGCCATAAAAGGAAGAGACGGAAAACTCAAGCTGGAAGACATGGACGGCGGAACCTTTACGGTTTCTAATGGAGGTGTTTTTGGTTCTTTGCAATCAACACCTATCATCAACGCACCGCAATCAGCTATTTTGGGAATGCACAAAATTCAAGATCGCCCTATGGCGATTAATGGAGAAGTGAAAATTCGTCCAATGATGTACTTGGCTTTGAGCTACGACCACCGAATCATCGATGGAAAAGAAGCGGTAACCTTTTTAGTAAAAGTAAAAGAGTATCTAGAAGATCCGATCCGTTTGATGTTGAACATCTAAGGCATTGGTCAGCTATTCTTGAATCAATAAGCAGTAATAAAAATGTACGACGTAACCGTCATTGGCTCCGGACCTGGAGGATATGTAGCAGCGATCCGCTGTGCACAATTGGGAATGAAAACGGCAATCATTGAGCGCTATCCTACCTTGGGTGGTACCTGCTTGAACGTGGGCTGTATCCCTTCAAAAGCATTGTTGGATTCTTCGGAGCACTATCATGATGCACAACACAAGTTCGCAGAGCACGGCATCAAGTTGTCGAATTTGAAAGTGGACTTCCCGCAAATGATGAAACGCAAGCAAGGCGTTGTGAACGACAATGTAGGCGGTGTGCAGTTCCTCATGAAGAAAAATAAAATCGATGTCTTTCATGGACATGGATCTTTTATTTCTGCTAATAAAATTTCGGTCCAGCCTGATAAAGGCGATGCGCAGATTGTTGAAACGAAGAACACCATTATTGCGACGGGTTCTAAGCCGTCGACTTTACCATTTATTACCATTGACAAAAAACGTGTCATTACTTCTACAGAGGCTTTGAGTTTGAAGAAGCTGCCTAAGAGTATGATCGTTATTGGAGGAGGTGTAATCGGAATGGAAATGGGATCGGTTTATGCACGATTGGGCACTAAAGTAACGGTGGTCGAGTACATGGATCGTATCATTCCTTCGATGGACAAAGACTTAGGAAAGGAGTTGCAGAAAACTTGCAAGCCGCTGGGCATGGAGTTTCATTTGAATACAGGTGTATTCGAAGTGAAGCCGAGTGCAAAGAACGTGACGGTAAAAGCGAAGAACAAGAAAGGAGAGGAGATCGAATTGAAAGCGGAGTATTGCTTGGTTTCCGTGGGGCGTAAGCCATACACCGACAATCTTGGCTTAGATAAAGTAGGCATTAATTTGAGTGAGCGCGGTCAGATTGAAGTGGATGCACATCTACAGACGGCTGTTCCCGGAATTTATGCCATTGGAGATGTTATAAAAGGCGCTATGTTGGCGCACAAAGCCGAAGAAGAAGGTGTATTAGTAGCCGAAATTTTGGCCGGACAGAAACCGCACATCGATTACAACTTGATTCCTGGTGTAGTTTACACTTGGCCAGAAGTGGCAGCCGTGGGTAAGTCAGAGGCCGAATTGAAGGAAGCTGGTATTGCTTACAAAACGGGGAAGTTCCCGTTCAAGGCAAGTGGCAGAGCGAGAGCATCTATGGATACAGCGGGATTCATTAAAGTATTGGCTGATAAGCAGACGGATGAGATCCTTGGGGTACACATGATTGGTCCTCGAATTGCCGATTTGATCGCGGAAGCAGTAGTAGCTATGGAGTACAGAGCGTCTGCAGAAGACATTGCTCGTATGTCACATGCGCACCCAACCTATACGGAGGCGATGAAGGAGGCTTGTTTGGCTGCAACCGAGAATAGAGCCTTACATATATAATTGATTCACAGTGAACTAATGATATATTGGGTATAAATAACACTTCGCTTTTTTATACGATTTTTGGAAGTTTTTCCACTTTGGAGGAACTTCAGAGAAGATCTCAAGGTTATAAAGACGAATAACTACAAGAACAAAAAACACACAATATTATGAATATGTCGTATATGCTCCTGATAGGAGTAACGATGTTAGCGAGTTGGT
This sequence comes from uncultured Chitinophagales bacterium, assembly GCA_937951415.1. GTDB lineage: Bacteria > Bacteroidota > Bacteroidia > Chitinophagales > UBA2359 > CALFBW01. Next base: position 20,438 of record CALFBW010000446.1, read on the forward strand.
TCGTTAGCTACATGCTGAAAAAGCGTTTTCAGGAGTACTCGCAAATTCCGATGCGTTCGGGTTTGAGCGGTAAAGATGTGGCAGAAAGAATGCTGGCTGATGCAGGCATTCAAGATGTAAAAGTAATTTCAGTGCCCGGTCAATTGACTGATCACTACAACCCTGGAAACAAGACAGTTAATTTGTCAGATTGGGTATACGGAGAGCGTACGGTAGCAGCAGCAGCCGTTGCAGCTCATGAAGTTGGTCACGCTATTCAACATGCCGACGCTTATGCTTGGTTGGGAATGCGATCCAAATTGGTTCCTGCGACTCAAATAGCTGGTCGTATTTCGCAGTTTGCTTTAATGGGGGGTGTAATGCTTCTTTTTACTGCTAACATCCCTTGGGTATTGGCGATTGGTGTAGGATTGTTTGCAGTAACCACCTTATTTGCTTTCGTAACATTGCCCGTAGAGTTTGATGCAAGCGCAAGAGCTTTGAAATGGTTGAATACTGCCGGTATCACTAGCGGACAAGAACACGTAAAAGCAAAGTCTGCTTTGAAATGGGCTGCTTCAACTTACGTTGTAGGAGCTTTGGCTTCTCTAGGACAACTTCTGTACTGGGCGAGTTACTTGGTAAACCGCGACTAGGCATAAGTCTTAAAAGAAAGGATGGTCGGGGTTTACTGTGAAGTAACCATAGCGACCAAAAGCGATAGGGTTTATAGCGATAAACCCAAACAAAAAAGCCTCGATTCTATCACGAATCGAGGCTTTTTCGTTAAGTATGCTTAGAGAGATAAATTAGAATATTGACTTGTACGTATATTGTCCGTACATTTATATTTCATCAAAGCGAAACGCATGTCTGAGAAGGATTACAAATTAGAGAAGGCACGCTTCGACGTTAGAATATTGAAAGAGCAAAAAATACTTTTTGAAAGAGCAGCTCAATTAGGAGGGTATCGCAGTCTTACCGAATTTCTTGTTTCAACAGCACAAGAAAAAGCAAAAACCATTATAGCGGAGAAAGAACAAATCATCGCTTCTGAAAGAGATAGAGAGATCTTCTTTGATACATTAATGAATCCCCCAGTGGCCAATGCCGCCCTTGTTAAAGCAGCAAAGAAATACAAAGATCAACTGTCTGAATGAAATATTTAACGGAGATTTTAGCTTCGGGCCATCATAAGAAGGCTTTTGTTTCTGGAAACGAAATGCTTGATAACTATTTGCGAAAACAAGCAAATCAGGACATGAAACGCAAGTTGGCTGTTTGTTTTGTTCTAGTGGATTCGAAGGCTGAATTAGTGAAGGGATATTACACTTTGTCAAATAGTAGTATTCCTCAAGATTTGATTCCCGTCGATTTTCGTAAGAAATTTCCTAAGGCTTACATTAATTTACCTACAACACTTTTAGGGCGATTGGCAATTGATCATCGATATCAAAAAAAGGGATTGGGAGAAGGTTTACTGCTTGATGCACTTAGGAGAAGTTATGAACTGTCTAAAAGCATGGGATCTTTTGCTGTTGTTGTGGATCCTGTAAGCTCTGATGCAGCGCGCTTTTATGAAAAATATGGATTCGTAAAGCTTCCAGGTAGTGGCAAGATGTTATTGCCAATAAAAACAATAAGACCTTTTTTTGAGTAAGTGAAACTTTACGAAAAAAGCCTCGATTCGGAATAGAATCGAGGCTTTCATTTTGGCGTGCATGGGTTTGCACGGGTTTGTATGGGTTTATAGCTATAAACCCTTACAACCCCTACAACCCTACGCGTTTTTCCTTGCGTCAATAAAACTCTTGATGTAAACAACCGTTGCAATCACACCACTCAGAACCATCGTGCAAAGACGAATGATTTTCAATGTGTCGTCACCTGCTAAGGCTTTCCGTAGCGGCATTCCAGCCAACATGAAAACCAAAAGAATGGTCAGTAGCACCACAATGTGAACAACAACCTTGTTGCCTTTAGCAAAGGCTCCACCTGCTGCCAAGAAAATGGCACCAAAAACGACTGGAATGAAAGCCGTGGGTGAGAAGTTCGCTGCAAAAGCTCCCCATAATCCTATGATCAAAAGGATAAGGGCATTCAGTCTGTTTATAGCTGCTGGAGTCATATCAAATAAGATTTTAACAAATATACAATGCGATTCAATAAGCAAGGCTTGACCTTGTCCGCACTTTAGCTCGCGTTTTTATTTATTAATAAATAGCAAAGCAAATGCCGAAAAGGCTAGACATTATAAGTACTTGCTGCCTGTTTTTTCTTTGAGGTCGAGCTTCATTTCCTTGATTTTTTGCTCGCTTTCTAGCGAGCATATAAGCAAGGCATCGTTGGTATCTACTACACAAACATGCTCCAGGCCTTGAACGATGACTGCCTTTCCTTCAGGGGCAGAAACGAAAGAATCTTTACAATCGTAAGCCATCACATCTCCTTGAATGACGTTGCCGCTTTCGTCACGCTCTGCCTGCGCCCAAAGGGAAGTCCAAGTGCCTAAGTCTGACCAGCCAAAAGAGGATGGAATGACGTAAACATTATCGGCCTTTTCCATGATCCCATAATCAATGGATATGTTCTTGCAGTTGGCATAAGCTTCTTTAATAAATGCTTCTTCCTCGGGACCGTTGTATTTGTCCTCTCCTTCAATGAAGTGGTCTGCCATTTCTGGGAGGTATTGTTCGAAGGCCTCCTTGATGGCGCGAACGTTCCAAATGAACATGCCTGAATTCCACAAGAAATCTCCGCTGGCGAGGAAGTTTCTAGCCAAATCCAGATTCGGTTTTTCGGTAAAGGTTTTCACTTTTTTGATGGAAACATCAGGTTCTCCATCGTGGTATTGGATGTAGCCGTAACCCGTATCGGGACGAGTTGGACGAATACCTAAAGTAATTAGAACATCCTCGACTTTTGCCATTTCGATGCCTTCCTTGATTCGATCTTGGAAAGCTTCTTCGTCCAAGATCAAATGATCCGATGGAGCGACGATCAAGTTGGCGTATTTATTCAGTTGTGCAATTTTCCATGCAATCAATGCCACACAAGGAGCGGTATTTCTTCTAGAAGGCTCTGCAACGATTTGCTCGGGATTTAGACCGGGAATATCGGCGAGGCACAGGTCCTTATAGCGCTCATGCGTGACAATATAAATTCGAGAAGGATCTACAATTCGAGCATAACGCTCGAAAGTCATTTGGAGCAGGGATTTCCCCGTTCCCAATATATCGAGAAATTGCTTTGGCTTTGCTTCACGGCTTTTCGGCCAGAAACGGCTTCCAACACCACCTGCCATAATCGCAACATATGTATTTTGCATTCCACAAAGATACTTGCTTGTAGGCTACTGTGGTTTAGCTTCCTGAGGATAAGACGTATATATTGGGAATGATTCTAAAAGGATTGCAAGCAGACTACCTTTTGTACAGAAACTTTTCGTTCTTATGATTGTCCTTAAGGAATGCGCGGTATAAGTGTCAGAAATTGAACAGTTATTTATTTTGCATCCATAAGTACAACAAGGATCGATTTTTATTTATTTACTATTTATTCGATCAAGCACATCTGAAATACCATCAAACTTAAAATTCAATATGAAAACAGCATACATTACAGGAGGATCAAAGGGAATCGGCCTAGGCGTCGCTAAAACCTTGCTCAGCGAAGGAATGCGCGTTGCTATAACCGGCCGAGATTCAGTGGCATTAAAGCAAGCGGAAGAAGAATTGCTCAAACTTGGAACGGGTGAAGTTTTATGCATCCAATCGGATGTTCGAGATATGACTGCAGAACAAAACGCCATCCAGCAGGTGGTTGCCAAATGGGGACAGCTGGACGTTGTGATAGCCAATGCAGGTGTTGGGAAATTCGCTTCTATAGAAGATTTGACCGTGGAGGATTGGAAGCAGGTCATCGACATTAATTTGACAGGTGTGTTTCACACGGTGAAGGCAAGTATCCCTGCCTTGAAAGACAGCAAAGGTTACTTGATTACCATTGCGAGTTTAGCGGGGACGAATTTCTTTCCCACAGCTTCTGCCTATAATGCCAGCAAGTTTGGTTTGGTGGGTTTCACGCAGGCGGTGATGTTAGATCTTCGCAAATACGGCATCAAAGTGAGTACAATTATGCCAGGATCGGTGGCTACCTACTTTAACGGACACATTCCGAATGATGCAGATGCTTGGAAAATTCAACCCGAAGATATTGGTCAAATGGTAGCCGATTTGTTGAAGATGAATCCGCGCACTTTGCCTAGTAAAATTGAGGTGCGACCAAGTATGCCTCCGAGTAAATAAAAGAGAAATGCTAAATAAATGCCTATGCGATGCCTTCTCGTAAGATGTCGTGTAGGTGTATCATTCCCATGTAAAGACCTGCCTTCAAAACGGGCAGTTGCGTAATGCTGTATTCTTGCATTATCGCTCGTGCATTTATTGCCAAAACCTCCGCTTCCACGGCTTTTGGCGTATGCGTCATGATGTCGGCGGCAGTCAGGTTTTGAAAATCGCTGTGTTTATTTAACATTCGACGAATGTCACCATCGGTTACTATCCCTAGAAGTTTCTCCTGCGTGGAAAGAATGGCAGTAGCTCCTAGTCGTTTGGAGCTGATTTCATTGATGAGTTCTATAATGGTACTGTTTTCGGAAGCGCGGGGCACTTCATTGCCCGCAGCCAATTCCCCCACTGTTAAATACAATTGTTTTCCAATAAATCCACCAGGATGATTGAGTGCAAAATCGTTCTTGGTAAATCCGCGTTCCTGAAGGAGGCAAACCGCCAATGCATCTCCTAGGGCGAGCTGCGCGGTCGTACTTGTAGTTGGTGCTAAATTAAAAGGACAAGCTTCTTCTGTGGCTGGCAAAAGCAATACGATATCGGCGGCTTTTGCCAAAAAACTATCAGCTTGAGCAGTAATTGCGATTAATTTATTCTTTTGTCGTTTTAAGAGCGGAACCAGTATTTTTATCTCTGGACTTTCCCCGCTTTTCGATAAACAGAGGGCAATATCCTCCGATTTTAACATTCCAATATCACCGTGAATGGCATCTGCGGCATGCAAGAAAATGCTTGCAGCTCCAGTAGAGTTAAATGTGGAAACTATTTTCTGCGCAACTAATGCACTCTTTCCGATTCCCGTGACAATTATCCTGCCTTTGCAGTCTAAAAGGTGCTGAACGGAGAGAATAAATTCGTCTCCGAGATCCTCTGCTAATTGTAAGATTGCGGAGGATTCTACGTTTAAAGTATGGATTGCGTTTTTAAGAATACGCTCCGTCATATTATTTTAGATAAATATATCATTCTTTTCTTATCTGGGAAAAATACTCTAACTTAAGAAAGAGCCAGAAAGGATTTGAATTTGAAGATAACAGATTATGGAAACATCGCAATACAAAAGTATTGACGCGTCGCTGCAAGAATATTTTGGGTTCAGTAAATTTAAGGGAGAGCAGAAAAAAATAGTAGAAAGTGTACTAGGAGGTAGAGATACTTTTGTCATTATGCCTACTGGTGGCGGTAAGTCGCTGTGCTACCAGTTACCAGCTTTGATGATGGGAGGAACAGCCATTGTTATTTCTCCTTTGATTGCATTGATGAAGAATCAGGTGGATTTGGTCCGCGGTTATTCAAGCAATGACTCGATTGCACATTTTCTCAATAGTTCACTGAATCGTAAACAGACCAAGTTGGTGGAGGAAGATTTGCGTTCGGGGAATACCAAGTTGCTGTATGTAGCGCCGGAGACTTTAACAAAAGAGAGTACACAGGATCTACTCCGCGAATTAGACCTTTCATTTGTAGCCGTTGATGAAGCTCACTGTATTTCTGAGTGGGGACACGATTTCCGTAAGGACTATCGCAACATCAAGAAGATGTTGCAGGAAATAAAGGATGATATTCCGGTAATTGCCCTAACTGCAACTGCTACGCCCAAGGTTCGACAAGACATTATTCGCAATTTGAAAATGGAGGATCCAGATGTCTATCTTTCGTCGTTTAATCGTTCGAATTTGTACTATGAAATTCGTCCGAAATTAGATCGCGATGCGACGATTAGTAATATTGTTCAGTACATCCAAGAAAACAAAGGGAAGTCGGGAATTGTCTATTGTTTGAATAGAAAATCGACAGAAGAATTAGCAGAGACATTACGCGTAAATGGTGTAAAAGCTGCTGCTTACCATGCAGGATTTGATGCCAATACTCGCAGTAGAGTTCAGGACGATTTCTTAATGGAACGTGTTGATGTAATTACTGCGACGATCGCTTTTGGAATGGGAATTGACAAGCCAGATGTGCGTTTTGTGATCCATTTCGATATTCCTAAGAGTTTGGAGAATTATTACCAGGAGACGGGAAGAGCGGGTCGTGATGGATTAGAAGGAAATTGTGTGGCTTATTTTTCACAAGCTGATATTAATAAACTGGATAAATTTCTTCGTGATAAATCGGTGAAGGAAAGAGAGATTGGTTCGCAGCACTTAACAGAAGTGGTAGGTTATGCAGAATCTGCTTCTTGTCGTCGTCAATATTTACTTCATTATTTTGGGGAGGAGTTTGGCAATGATGGTTGTGGTAAATCGTGCGATAATTGTTGCAATCCTCGAGAATCTATGGAGGCCAAAGACGATGCTGCTTTGGTATTAAAAGTAGTGACGGAGTTGGGAGAGAGTTTCCGCCGTAAGTATTTGGTTGATTACCTGATGGGAAAGAAAACCCAAGATGCTGTTGGTTTCCGTCATGATCAGAAAGCGACTTTCGGACAAGGAAAAGAACAAACGCCCTTGTACTGGAGTTCGATTATTCAGCAAGCGATGTTGCGAGGATTACTAGAGAAAGACATTGAAGATTACGGTATTATTCGAATGACTCAGCGCGGAAATGATTTTATGGATGCGCCGCATGCTTTTCCTATTTCCTTGAATCACGACTACAGCAAAATCGTAGCTCCACCTTCGGCGGCTAAAGAGGCGGCTTTGGACGATGTTTTGTTGGGGATGTTGAAAGATTTGAGAAAGCAGGTTTCTGGGCAAAAGAATTTACCGCCTTTCGTGATTTTCCAAGATGCGTCTTTGAACGATATGGCTACGCAATATCCTATCAGCACGGATGAAATGGCAAACATTGTAGGCGTAAGTCAAGGGAAGGCTCGCAAGTTTGGCCGTAAGTTCATAGAGTTGATCCAGCAATACGTGGAGGATAACGACATTGAGCGACCGAACGAAATCATTACTAAGCAAGTAGCGAAGAAGTCGAAATCTAAAGTGAGCATTATTCAGAACATTGATAAAAAAGTGCCGCTTCCTTCGATTGCTGATAGCTTAGGGATGGATTTGAATGCGCTTTTTGCGGAGATTGAAACCATCGTTGCTTCTGGTACAAAATTGAACATTGATTATTTCATCAATGATTATTTGGATGAGGATCAGCAAGAAGAAATTTATGAGTATTTCCTAGAAGCGGAGACGGATTCTATTGAAGAGGCTTTGAAGGAATTAGATGATGAAGATTATAATGATGATGATATTCGTTTGATGCGGGTGAAATTCATGTCGGAGAATGCGAATTGATTTTCTCGGCATTTGGGATTATACCCTGTCCGCACTGAGCGGGAAAAATAAAAAATCCCCAATGCAATTGCATTGGGGATTTTT